>CAXICP010000437.1:0-3121 GCA_964022595.1 uncultured Salipiger sp. | reverse complement strand
GATCGGTCGGCGCGGGGGGGGGGGGGGGGGCGGTCGCCTCGGCCGCGGGGGCGACGGGCGCCGGGGTCGGGCTTTCGGCGGGCCGGGGCAGGGCGGTGCCGGGGAACAGGTTCACGTCGCCGATGAAATCCGCGACATAGACCGAATTGGGCGCCTCGTAGATCTGGTCGGGGGTGTCGACCTGCACGATGCGCCCCTCGTCCATCACCGCGATGCGCGAGGCGACGGTCATCGCCTCTTCCTGGTCATGGGTGACGATCACGAAGGTGGTGCCGGTCTTTTCCTGGATGTCCATCAGTTCGAACTGCGTTTCCTCGCGCAGCTTGCGGTCCAGCGCGCCCAGCGGTTCGTCCAGCAGCAGCAGCTTGGGCGCCTTGGCAAGGCTGCGGGCCAGCGCGACACGCTGGCGCTGCCCGCCCGAGATCTGGTGCGGCTTGCGCCTGGCAAAGCGTTCCAGCCGGGTCAGGCGCAGCATCTCGTCGACGCGCTCGTCGATGAACGCCTTGTCGCGCCCCTCGCGCTTGAGCCCGAAGGCGATGTTGTCCCAGATCGACAGGTGCGGGAACAGCGCGTAGCTTTGGAACATCATGTTCACCGGGCGCTTGTTGGGCGGCACCGCGCTGATTTCCTGCCCGCCCAGCAGGATGTGCCCGTCGGAAATGGTTTCAAACCCCGCCAGCATACGCATCATGGTCGTCTTGCCGCAGCCCGACGGGCCGAGAAGGGCAAAGAATTCCTTTTCGTAGATCTTCAGCGACAGGTCGTCGATCGCGGTGAAATCACCGAAGCGCTTGGACACGTTGCGAAATTCGATCAGCGGCTTCTGAACGGGGTCCGTCCAGGGGGCAAAGACGGTCTGGGCCATGCGGGGGGTGCTTCCTGTCAGTCGAAGAGGCCCGCGCCGCGTGGGGCGCGGGCCGGGGTCAGGTGCGGCTCAGGTGCCGGACTTGATCTTGGTCCAAAGCCGGGTGACGGTCCGCTGCACCTTCGGCTCGTAGGGCGTGGTGGTGAAGGTGTTTTCCATCGCTTCGGGCGTCGGGTAGATCGCCGGATCGCCGATCACGTCCTCGGCCAGGAATTCCTGCGAAGCCTCGTTGCCGTTGGCGTAATAGACGTAGTTCGACGCCGCCGCCATGTTTTCGGGGTCCATGATGAAGTTCAGGAAGGCATGGGCCGCGTCGGGGTTGGGCGCATCGACCGGAATCGCCATCTGGTCGAACCACATCTGCGCGCCCTCGTCGGGGGCGTAATAGGCGATTTCGACGCCGTTGTCGGCTTCGGCCGCGCGGTCGCGGGCCTGCAGGATGTCGCCCGACCAGCCCACCGCGACGCAGATGTCGCCATTGGCCAGCGCGTTGATGTATTCCGAGCTGTGGAATTTCTGGATATGCGGGCGGATCGGCATGAACACCTCTTCAGCCTTGGCGATCACGTCGGGATCGTGGCTGTCGGGGTCTTCGCCCAGGTAGTTGAGCGCGGCGGGAATCATCTCGGACGGCGCATCAAGGAACATCACGC
The DNA here is from genome assembly GCA_964022595.1 of uncultured Salipiger sp. Lineage (GTDB taxonomy): Bacteria > Pseudomonadota > Alphaproteobacteria > Rhodobacterales > Rhodobacteraceae > Salipiger. The sequence goes on along the minus strand of CAXICP010000437.1, from coordinate 1,603 downwards.
CGCATTCGGCCAGCTTTTCCATGTTCTCGGGCTTGAACACCAGGTCCCAGGACGTGACGGGCGCGTCCTCACCAAGGATCTCCTTCACCTTGGGTTCGTTCACCCCAAGGCCGGTGGTGCCCCACATGTAGTTGATCGAATAGGCGTTGTCGGGGTCGTACTTGGCGGTGCGGTCTTCGATCACGCTCCACATGTTTTCAAGGTTGGGCAGCTTGGAGCGGTCCAGTTCCTGGAACGCGCCGGCCGAGATCTGGCGCTGCAGGAAGGTGCCGGTGGGCACCACCACATCATAGCCGGACCCGCCGGCAAGCATCTTGGTTTCCAGAACCTCGTTGCTGTCGAAGACGTCGTAGATCAGGTCGATCCCGGTTTCCTCTTCGAACTTGGTCAGCAGGTCTTCGTCGATGTAGTCGGACCAGTTGTAGACGCGGACTTCATCGGCATGGGCCATGCCGGCGGCCAGCGCCAGTGTCGCGGTGAAACTCGCAAAGCGGTTGTTCATCTTGTGCTCCCGTTGGACGCGATGTCCGTTCAGACGAGGGGTCTTTGCGCCCCGTGCCCTCTGGATTTGATCAAATGTTGCCACGGATGGCAACATGCGCGATGTTTTCACGGTGCGCCAGAGCGCGCAAGACGGCGCGTCGGCGCAGGTGTTCAAAAGAAAGGCAGGTGGCGAATTTGCAGGCAGAGGGCAGCGGACTTCCGGCGCATGAACTGGTCTATCGACGGTTGCGCGACAAGATCCTGTTCGGCGAACTGGAACCGGGGCAGCCGGTGACCATCCAGGGGCTGACCGAGCAGTTGCAGGTCGGCATGACCCCCGTGCGAGAGGCGCTGCGCCGTCTGACCGCCGCCGGGGCGCTGGATTTCCAGGGAAACCGCCGGATCATCGTGCCGGTTCTGGACGCGGCGGCGATCGACGAGCTGACCATCGCCCGCGTGGCGCTGGAACCGCAGCTGGCCCGCCGGGCCGCACAGCGCTGCGATGCGGCGGGCATCGCGCGGCTTGGCGCGACCGATGCGCGGCTGGACGGGGCCATCGCGCGCGGCGACGTGCGCGGCTACTTGGTCGAGAATCACCAGTTCCATGCCGAGCTGAACGCCATCGCCGGCGCGCCGATCCTGACCGACCTGGTCGAAGGGCTGTGGCTGCGGTTCGGCCCGTCGCTTCGGGTGGTCTGCGGGCAGTTCGGCACGCGCAACCTGCCCGACCAGCACAAGGCGATCCTGGCGGCGCTTGGCGCGCGCGATGCCGATGCCGCCGCCGCCGCCATGCGCGCCGATGTCGAACAGGGCATGACGCAGATCACCGAGGGGCTGGCGTGATTCGACGCCCCCCGATTGCCCCCCCGATTGACCCCCGACGAATTTGATCATATTCTGAAATCCAACTCCCCGACATTCACAGGAGACGCGGCCATGAGCCTGATTTCGCCCAATGCCCCCACCGCCGAACTTCAGGCGCTGGACGCGGCCCACCACATGCACCCGTTCACCCATGGCGCCGAGCTTGCGCAGAAGGGCGCGCGCGTCATCACCCGCGCCAGCGGCGCCTGGCTGACCGACAGCGAAGGCGAACGTATCCTGGATGCGATGGCCGGGC
>CAXICP010000436.1:0-3124 GCA_964022595.1 uncultured Salipiger sp. | reverse complement strand
CGGTCTCGGTGGCCATCTTGCCCGATTCCAGCTTGGCCAGGTCCAGCACGTCGTTCACCAGATCCAGCAACAGCCGCCCCGATTGCTGCATGCGGTCCAGAAGGTCGCCCTGCCGCTCGGTCAGGTCGCGTTCGCGGAACAGCTGGATCGCGCCCAGAAGCCCGTTAAGCGGGGTGCGCATTTCGTGGCTCATGACCGCAAGAAAGCGCGATTTGCTGCGTTCCCCGGCAAGGGCGCGGTCGCGCGCCTCGGTCAGCTGCGCCTCGGCGTCGCGCCATTGCGAGATGTCGCGGATATATGCCACGTAAAGCGGGTTGGACGCCCCGGCCCGGTCCACGGAGAAATCCGCCGGAAAGCGCCGCCCGCCGCGCGCCTGCAGCACGATTTCGAAATTGCGCTCGTCCGGTCGGGGGCGCCGGCGTTCCCGGACAAAGGAAAAGGCCGCGCGCCCCTGCGAATCAAGTTCGGGCGCGGGCACGAACAGCCGACGCGCCAGCTTTCCGCCCACCTCGGCGCGATCATAGCCGAACAGCCGTTCGGCGGCGGCGTTGAACACCTGGATCCGCCCGGAGGCGTCGGTCACGACGATGGCATTGGGCGAGGTTTCCACGATCGTCCGCAGCCGCGCGCTGGCGATTTCGATCTCGTCCGCGCGGTTGCGCGCCAGGCGGAACAGGCGGAACAGCGCCGCCGACAGAAAGATCAGCCCGATGAACAGAACCGCGAGCACGCCGGCCATGTGAAACATCAGCCGTGACAGCGACGCGCGGCGGGTATCGGACAGGTCGGCAAAGATGGTCAGGGCGGCCAGCGAAAAGGCGCGGACCTCGCGCACCACCTCGTGCATGCGGTCGTGCAACGCCGGAAGCGCGGCGACAAGCGCGGCGTCGGGGCCATCCATCACGCCCACGGTTTCATCCAGGAAGTCATGCACGCGGGCCTTGGGCACCGCGAAGGCGGGCGAGGTATACAGCGGCTGGAACAGCTTGCCGTTCTCAAGCGTGGTCATGCGGCTGAAGAACACGTCGAAGCGCAGGCGCAGATCGTCAAGCCTTTCCGGGTCCTGCAGGGCGGAATCCATGGCGATCTGCATCTGCAGGAATTCCACGTCCGCCTGCGCCAGGCTCCATTGCAGGTTGTCGGAATTGGATTTCGAAAAGGCGTCGATCTCGCGCAGGACCTGGGTGCCCAGCCAGATCACCAGCCCCGTCCACAGCAGCAGCGCCAGGGCGGCGACGCCGGTCTGGATGAACGGCGCGTTGCCTGCCGGGGCGTCGCCTTCGGGGGTCTGCATGACGGCGGATCAGTCGATCACGTCGATCCGGTCGAGCTGCCAGATGCTGCGCGAATAGATCTGTTCGGTCTGGAAGGCGGTGTCGGAACTGTAGGGGTAGACGATCCAAAGCGGCCCCTTGTCGCGCACGGACATCGGGGCGCCATTGTTTCGATAGGCGATGATCGGGGCGCTGTCGTCCCAGTCGGACGCAGGAATGTCGACCGCGTAATCATTGATCGCGATGGTGCGGATACGGCTGCCCTGCGCGCCGAGTATGTCGAGAAGATCGCGCAGGGCGACCCCGGTGAAGCGCTGTTCGCCCTCGGTCCAGATCGTCGCCGTCGTGAAGCTGCGCGCGGGCAGCGATTCAAGCGCGGCAAGATCGAACTGGGCGGTATCGCCCACGTTGCGGGCCGCGATGTTCCCGGTCACGGTCAGCAGGACGGGTCCGGTGGGCGCGGGCAATTCCGACGCCATGGCGGGCAGGCCAAGGCACAGCAGCGCAAGAAGGGCGCGAAGCAGGGGAAGGGGCGAAAACATGCGCAGGTCCTTGTTTGGCGTGCTTCGGGTCGGCGGGCGCGGGCGCCATTTTCAGGCGGTGGCCGGGGCGCTGGCAACGGGCGCATCCGGATAGGAAAGCCCTACATCCGGAGTGTTAAGACTTCTCTTATGGCGGCGATTGGCCCGGGTTCTGGCCGAATGGGTCATAAAACGATCCGTCTTAACATTTGGTGGGGAAATCTGATGCAAGGTACAGATCCCCGCACCAGTGATTCGCCCGGCCCCGGGGCAGGGGGGCCGGAAACGAAAGCTGCAAGAACAAGGAGACGGTGGTGCCCGCTACGCAGACGATGCGAGAGCCAGCGGCAGGGGCGAACGCCCTGCGCGTCCTGATCGCCGACGATCACGACCTGCTTCGCGATACCCTGAAGCTGTTCCTTGAAAGCGAGGGAAACTTCGACACGGTGACCGTCGCCAGCTTTGCCGAAGCCGAAGCCCTGATCATGCGCGGGGACCGGTTCGACCTGGTGCTGCTGGATTATGCCATGCCGGGGATGAACGCGCTGGAGGGGTTCGAAAAGATGTGCGCGCTGGAAGGCGCGGCGCGGGTCGCGATCATTTCCGGGACCGCCAGCCGAGAGGTGGCGCAAAAGGCGCTTGCCGCCGGCGCGGCGGGTTTTCTGCCCAAGACGCTTTCGGCCAAGTCGCTGGTGAACGCGGTGCGCTTCATGGCGATGGGCGAGCAATACGCGCCGCTGGATTTCATGCGCCCCGATGAAGAGGCGGCGCCGAACCCGCTGGGCGAGCTGCTGTCGCGGCGCGAGCTTGAAGTGCTTGAATGCCTCACGCAGGGCAAGTCCAACAAGGAAATCGCGCGCGATCTTGGTATTCGCGAACCGACCGTCAAGCTGCACGTCAAGACGCTGTATCGCAAGATCGGCGCGGCCAACCGCACCCAGGCCGCCATGCTGGCGAAGGAGGCGGGGCTGTTCTAGCGGCGGCCCCTCAGACCCATTTGGCCAGCGGCGGCAGGCTCATGAGCACCGCGTCTGGATCGTGCCCCGTGGCCAGGCCGAACTTGGTGCCGCGATCGTAGACAAGGTTGTATTCCGCATAAAGCCCGCGATGCACCAGCTGCGCCTCGCGGTCCGCATCCGAAAACGGCAGGGTGCGGCGGCGTTCGACAAGCGGCAGATAGGCGGGCAGGAAGGCGCGGCCGATGTCGCGGGTCAGGGCAAAATCCGCGTCCCAGTCGCCGCTGTTGCGGTCATCCATGAAGATCCCGCCGACGCCGCGCGCGCGCTTGCGGTAGCGGATGAAGAAAGATTCGTCCGCCCGGGCAGAGAG
>CAXICP010000435.1:0-3129 GCA_964022595.1 uncultured Salipiger sp. | reverse complement strand
GAAGGAATTTGCGTCTCCATCTCTGCCACAATGATGGGCTGCAGCGTGTCGGGCTCGTCGGTCACCGAGTCCTCTTCGCGGGCGAGGATATACGAGGACGCGCCGAAGAGTTCAACGGGCTCCACGCGATCCTTGTGGTGGTCCTTGAGCCGGCGCTTGTAGCGGCGCAGCTGCTTGTCGATCTTTTCGACACAATCATCGAAAGACGCGTAGATTTCGGTGGCCTTGCCCTTGGCCGATGCGTTCAGCCCGGTCGACAGATGCGCCGTGACCTCGCAGACGTATTCATGCGCGCTCTTGGAAAAGGTGATCTGCGCATCGGTGGCCCTTGCGGAATACTTCTGCATCACCGGAACGAGTTCATTCCTCACATGGGTCTGAAGCGCCTCGCCGATGTCGATCTGCTTGCCCGTGATCTGATAGCGCATTTTTCTTCCTTCTCTTCTTTGGATCCGACATCCCGCCCGCTGGTTGCGGATCATTGAGGTGGGGGTGGATCAGGAAAGACGCAAGGCGGTTGCATCCAATGCCCGGCCTTCCCTCTCCTCGGGGGCAGCTGTGACTGGGCGTGCAAAACGTCGGTGCGTCATGCCCCGATTTGACGCCAGACTCGGGCTTTGTGTCAATGATCTGTCGCAAATCGCCGGCCGAACTTCGCCCGCAGGCTGAACAACCGGTTCAGGCGGCAGCGCCGCGGGATCAGCCGAAGCGGAAGTTTTCGCCCAGGTAGACGCGGCGCACGTTTTCGTTCTGCACCACCTCGGCGGGGGTGCCGGACATAAGCACCTTGCCATCGTGCAGGATGTAGGCGCGATCGACGATCTCAAGCGTTTCGCGAACGTTGTGATCGGTGATCAGCACGCCGATGCCCCGCGTCTTGAGATCGGCGACAAGATGCCGGATGTCCCCGACGCTGATCGGGTCGACCCCGGCAAAGGGTTCATCCAGCAGCAGGTAGCGGGGATTGGCGGCAAGGCAGCGGGCGATCTCGACCCGGCGGCGTTCGCCCCCCGACAGCGCCAGCGCCGGGGCGCGGCGCAGGTGTTCGATGGAAAATTCGCCCAGCAGCTCTTCGAGCCGCTCGCGCCGCCGGATCGCGTCGGATTCGGCGATATCCAGCACAGACGCGATGTTGTCTTCCACCGACAGGCCGCGAAAGATCGACATTTCCTGCGGCAGATACCCGATGCCGAGCCGGGCGCGCCGGTACATCGGCAGCCAGGTCGCGTCGCGTCCGTCGATGGTGACCTGCCCGCTTTCGGGATTCACCAGACCCGCCACCGCGTAAAAGGTCGTGGTCTTGCCCGACCCGTTCGGCCCCAGCAACGCCACCACCTCGCCCCGGTCAAGCGTCAGCGTCACGTCGCGGATCACCACGCGCTTGCGATAGCTCTTGCGCAGATGCTTGACCCGAAGGCCGCTGTCGCCCTCGGTCACGGACAGTTCGGGACGGGCCACTGCGTTACTGCCCGGTCTCGTCGGAAGAATTGCCGATCACCGTGCGCACCCGCCCGGTCATCTGGGCGGTGCCGTCTTCAAGGTTGACGATCATCCGCTCGGAGGTCAGCGCGCTGCCTCCCTGCGTCAGCAGCACGTTGCCGGTCATCACGATGGTGCCGGCGTCGATGCTGTAAACGGCCTGCTCGCCCTCGGCGGCTTCTTCGCCGCTGACAAGCGTCACCCCGCCGGACGCTTCCATCCGGTCGATGCGGCTTTCATCCTCGGTGTAGAAGATCAGGACGCGCGGCGCGGAAAGGCGCATCTCGCCCTGCCCGATGACGACATTGCCGGTGTAAAGCGCGGTGCCGTCGGACTGGTTCACCTCAAGCTGGTCGGCGCTGACCTCGACCGGGGCGTCGGTGTCCTGGCTCATGCCGCCAAAGGCGACCCCGGTGCCCTGCGCCGGCGCCTGGCCCGCAAGGGCGATGAAGATGGCAGCGGTCAGAATGCGGTACATCGGCTTGGCCCTCATGGATCTTGCGGGTCGTATATCAGGTTTACGCCGCCGGTGAAAAGCAGTTGCACATCGCCGGTGGCGCCGTCTGGCCGGATCGTCAGCTTGCCCGCGGTGAAGCTGCCTGCCGGGCCGGTGCCGCTGACCGGGGCCAGCGTTTCCGCCGACACGCGGTCGATCGCGGTCACAAGGCGTTCCGTGTCGATGACATAGCCCGCCGAGCTGTCGATGCGAACCGCGCCTTGCAGATCCGCCGTCCGTGCGGCGTCGTCGATCCGCGCCTCTTGCGCGCGCAGCCCGATGCGGCTGCCGTCGGACATGTCGAGCGTCGCGGCAAGCTGGTGGGCCAGAAGCTGTTCCAGCCCGTCTTCCAGCGGCTCGACGCTGTCGGCGGTAAAGCTAAGCCGGTCACCGCCCTGCGTGGTGCCGGTGTAGACCGGCGCGACGATCTGTTCGCGCCCGGCGGCGGGCACATCGCCCTGCACCACCGGCACGGTGTTCACCGGCTCGCTTCGGCGGGGCAGCAGGAACATGGTCGACAGCATCGCCAGCGCCACCAGCGGCAAGAGCAGTTTCAGCCAGCCGACCAGCCGCGTGTATGAATCGCCCCGCCGCACCATCGGTCAGCTATGCGCAAAGATGTCGGTCTCGGCCCAGCCTTCCAGATCAAGCCGCGCCCGCTGGGGCAGAAAGTCGAAACAGGCCTGCGCCATGTCGGTCCGCCCTTCGCGGTCCAACATCACCGCAAGCGCATCGCGCAGCCGGTGCAGGTGCAGCACGTCCGACGCGGCATAATCGATCTGGGCGCGGGTCAGGTCGGGCGCGCCCCAGTCGCTGGATTGTTGCTGCTTGGAAATGTCCACGCCCAGCAGTTCCTGCGACAGGTTCCGCAGCCCGTGCCGGTCGGTATAGGTGCGCACCAGCCGGCTGGCGATCTTGGTGCACCAGACCGGCTGCGCCAGCGTGCCGAAGGCGCGGTACAGGGCGGCGATGTCGAAGCGACCGTAGTGGAACAGCTTGAGCACGTCGGGGTCGGCCAGCAGGCGCGTCAGGTTCGGCGCCTCGGTCTGCCCGCGCAGCACCTGCACCAGATGCGCATCCCCATCCCCGGCCGAAAGCTGCACGACGCACAGACGATCGCGATGCGGGTTCAGACCCATGGTTTCGCAGTCGAT
>CAXICP010000434.1:0-3130 GCA_964022595.1 uncultured Salipiger sp. | reverse complement strand
GCTCGTCCAGCGTCAGACCGTAGTTCAGGTAGCGTTCCAGGTACAGCGCCGTCATCTCGGGGTCGGCAAGGTCGTTGAACCAGCTTGTCGAACGCAGCGTCTTGCGGGGGTCGGTCATGGATCAGCTCCGATCAGTGGCCGGTGATACCGGGAAAGGCGATAAGCAGCGCGACGGCAAGGATCTGCATCGCGATGAACGGCAGCAACGAGCGGAAGATGTCGCCAAGAGAGATATCCGGCGGCGCCACCGACTTGAGATAGAATGCGGCCGGGCCGAAGGGCGGCGACAGAAAGCTGACCTGCATGTTCATGGCGAACACCACGCCGAACCAGACCGGATCGTAGCCCATGTCGCGCACGATGGGCACGAAGATCGGCATGCACAGCAGCGCGATCCCCACCCAGTCAAGGAACATGCCCAGCACGAACAGGATCAGCATCATGAACAGGATCACGACGGTCGGATTGTCCGAAATGCCGGTGATCAGGTCGGACACGAAGTTGATGCCGCCCATCAGGTTGAACACCCCGACCAGCGCCGAGGCGCCGCTGCCGAGCCACACGATCATGCCCACGGTGCGCAGCGTCTGCTTGGCGGCGCCCACCATCAGCTCGGCGGTGAATTCGCCCCGGATGATGGTCGACAGGGTCACGCCGATGACGCCGATGGCCGATGCTTCGGTGACCGATGCGATACCGCCATAGATCGACCCCAGCACGAAGATCACCACCAGGATGGGCAGGAACAGCCCCTTGAGCAGGCGCAGCTTTTCGCCGCGGCTGATATCCTCGGGTTCGGCGATGGGCGCCAGCGCCGGGTTCAGGTAGGCGCGGATCAGGATGTAGGCGGCGTAAAAGCTTGCCAGCATCAGCCCGGGAATGAAGGCAGCGCTGAAAAGGTCGCCCACCGACACGTTGGCGGTCAGCCCGTAGATGATCAGCACGATGGACGGGGGCACCATGGTCCCCAGCGCGCCGCCCGCGCAGCAAACGCCGATGGCTAGGTTGCGGTCATAGCCCAGCCGCAGCATCTGCGGCAGCGCCAGCAGGCCCAGAAGGATGACCTCGCCGCCGATGATGCCGGACATGGCGGCCAGCACCACGGCGACCAGCAGCGTCTGGATCGCGACGCCGCCGCGAATGCGCCCGGCCAGCACCTTCATGGCGTCGAACAGGTCGCGCGCGATGCCCGACCGGTCCAGGATCGCCGCCATCAGCACGAACATGGGCACCGAGACGAAGACGAAGCTGTTGACGAAGCTGAAGATGCGCGACGTGATCAGCGGCACTGCCATCGGGCCGAACCAGCCCAGGGCAAAGATCAGCGCGACCAGCAGCGTCACGAAGGCAAGCGGCATGCCGGTCAGCAGCAGCACCATGAGCATGATGAACATGGCAAGGGTGGCCCCGCCGATCCCCATGGACTGAAAATCGAGAAATTCCATCACTGGGCCTTTTTGCGCAGGTAGTTGACCGTGAAGATCGCGAACTGGACGGCCAGCAGGATCAGGATGACAAGCAGGAAGATCTTGAGCAGGCCCGGATAGGGCGGGTTCCACGCGGACCCGGACGTTTCCAGCCGGAAATCGCCCTGCGGGGTCCATGCGGCGCGCTCGACGCTCAGCCAGGCGGCCCAGGCAAAGAACAGCGATGCGACCAGGCAGACCAGCGAGATCACCACGTCGAACACCCGCTTCACCCCGCCCGACAGGCGGTCGTAGAAGATGACCACGCGGATGTGCTTGTCGATCGCGGCGGCGTAAAGCCCGCCGTAGACAAAGGCGGTCGCCGACAGGAACACCACCGTTTCATGCACCCATCTTGTCGGGGCGTTGAAGGCGTAGCGCATCACCACCTCGTACATCAGCAGGCCCGCCGAGGCGAGGATGCCGATGGCGAACACGATGCCCACCACGTTGACCGCCTGGCCGAAAAGGCCGGATTCGGGCACGGCTTGCGGCGTCTCGTTATGACTGGCGAGGGTTTCGTCGATGATGTCTGACATCGGGTCGGCTCCGGTCCTGGAACGGGAAACCCCCGGCCTGCGGGGCCGGGGGCGAATGGCGCGGTAAGGGGCGATCAGTCCTCGGACATCAGGCCCTTGTCGACCAGGTAAGTGGTGAGCAGGTCATAGACCTTCTGGCTGTTGGCCGATGCTTCGGCGGCCTTTTCCCACTGGCTGCGGGCGATGGCGCGGAACTTGGCGCGTTCCTCGTCCGACCAGTCGTGGACGGTGACTTCGCCGCCGGCTTCGGCTTCCTTGGCGGCTTCCATGTCACGCTCGTGCACGGTTTCGGACTGGTAGGTCGCGAATTCGGCCACGGATTCTTCCATCGCGGTCTGCAGGTCCTCGGGCAGCGAATCCCACTTGGCCTTGTTCACCGACACTTCGATCAGCGGCATCGAGTGGAAGCCGGGGTAGACCGGGTGCGTGGCGACGTCGTGCAGGCCCTGGGCCGCGTTGGTCGAGAAGGTGTTGTAGTCGGCCGCGTCGATCACGCCCTTGTCGAGCGAGGTGAACACCTCGGACCCGGGCAGGTTCACCGGCGCGGCGCCGGCGGCGGCGAACACGTTCTGCACCATGCCTTCGGGGGCGCGCAGCTTCAGGCCCTGCAGGTCGTCAACGCCGTCAAGCGGCACCTTGGACACGAACGCCTCAAGCCCCGGGGTCGTCGCGCCGATGAAATGCAGCCCGTAGGGTTCCAGCATCTCGTTCATCAGCTCGGCACCGCCACCGTTCGCCATGAAGTCGAACATCTGGCTGGGGTCGGACCATGCGCCGACCGGGTTGGCGATCAGGCCGAACGCCGGATCCTTGCCCGAGGCATAGGAGGTGTCGGTGAAATGGCCGTCAAGGATGCCTGCCGCGACCGCGTCCATGGTTTCGGAATGCGCCACGATGGTTTCCACGGGCAGCATTTCCACCGCGATGCGACCGTCGGTCTTTTCCGACACCATCTCGGCCCACTCTTTTTGCAGCAGGAAGTTGGTGTTGCCGGCCGGGTCCGAGGACTGGATGCGGAAGGTGTATTCCTGCGCCTGTGCGGCCCCGGCGAGGGTCAGCGCAAGCGCGGTTCCGGCGATCAGGGCGCGGCGGGAGATGCCGGTTTCCCGCCCCACATCGGGATCG
>CAXICP010000433.1:0-3141 GCA_964022595.1 uncultured Salipiger sp. | reverse complement strand
CGATGACCGATGCCGGCGCCGTCGAATTCGCCGCCTACGAATCGCTTTCCGACGCGCAGGCGCGCCAAATCCTTGATCGGCACCCCCACCCGGAAACGCTGCTTGCCGCCATGGATATCGTCGCCACCGCGCTTGGCATCGACCGGACCGAGATCATCGAAACCTCGCCCACCGATCCGCGCGCCGTCGCCTGCCTGACCGCCTATTACAACGAGCTGGCGCAGCGGCTGGCCACCGGCTTTGACGTGTCCCTATCCGCCGACCCCGAGGCGCAGGACATGATGCCCCCGCGCGGCGCGTTCCTGCTCGCGATCTCGGACGGGATGCCCATCGGCTGCGTCGGGCTGAAGGGCACGACCAAGGGCTATGCCGAGGTCAAGCGCCTGTGGACCGCCCCGTCGGCACGCGGCATGGGGCTTGCGAAACGGCTGATGAGCGCGCTTGAAACTCGCGCGCGCGACCTTGGCATCGACCTTTTGCGGCTGGACAGCAACAGCGCCCTGCCCGAGGCGGTCGCCATGTACCGCCGCCTTGGCTGGACCGAAATCGACCGGTTCAACGATGATCCCTACCCCGACGTGTTCTTCGAACGGCGGCTGTGACACCCCCCCTTTGTTTTTCTGCCCGAATCCTGTATGAGGCGGGCTTGCTCAGCCAAAGGAACAGGCCATGGCCGCAGATGCGCCCATCACCCAGGACGTGGTGACCCTTCCCCGCAAGCTGCCCGAGGGCGGAAAGGTGAACCTTGTCGGGCTCACCCGTGACGCCCTGCGCGATGCGCTGATCGCGGCAGGCACGCCCGAGAAACAGGCGAAGATGCGGGTGAACCAGCTGTGGCAATGGATCTATCACTGGGGCGTGCGCGATTTCGCGGACATGACCAACCTCGCCAAGCCCTATCGCGCGCTGCTGGATGACCATTTCCAGATCGCCCTGCCCGAGATCGTCAGCAAGCAGGTGTCGTCCGACGGCACCCGCAAGTACCTTGTGCGCATCGCCGGCGGCCACGAGGTCGAGGTGGTCTATATCCCCGAAACCGATCGCGGCACGTTGTGCATTTCCAGCCAGGTCGGCTGCACGCTGACCTGTTCGTTCTGCCACACCGGCACGCAGAAGCTGGTGCGCAACCTGACCGCCGGGGAAATCGTCGGCCAGATCATGCTGGCGCGCGACGACCTGGATGAATGGCCCGCCGTCGGCACCGGCACGGGCGAAGGCGGCCCGCGCCTGCTGTCGAACATCGTGCTGATGGGCATGGGCGAGCCGCTGTACAATTTCGACAACGTGCGCGACGCGATGAAGATTGCCATGGATGGCGAGGGCATCGCGCTGTCGCGCCGCCGCATCACCCTGTCCACCAGCGGTGTCGTGCCCGAAATCGCCCGCTGCGCCGAGGAAATCGGCTGCCTGATGGCGGTCAGCTTTCACGCCACCACCGACGAGGTGCGCGACAAGCTTGTGCCCATCAACAAGCGCTGGAACATCGAAACGCTGCTGAACGCGCTGCGCGACTATCCGCGCCTGTCCAATTCCGAACGCATCACCTTTGAATACGTGATGCTCAAGGATGTGAACGACACCGACGCCGACGCGCGCCGTCTTGTGAACCTGATCAAGGGCATCCCGGCCAAGATCAACCTGATCCCGTTCAACGAATGGCCCGGCGCCCCTTATGAACGGTCCGATCAGGCGCGCATCAAGAAGTTCGCGGATATCGTCTACAAGGCCGGCTATGCCTCGCCCATCCGCACCCCGCGCGGCGAAGACATCATGGCGGCCTGCGGTCAGCTGAAATCCGCCACGGAACGCGCGCGCAAGTCGCGGGCGCAGATCGCGGCGGAAACCGGGGCCGCTTGATTTATCCGACGGTTTAAGTCAGGATAAATCTGTCCAGCCAGGCCGGAACGCTCCGGCCAGCCCGGCGTTCATGCGCGAACGGGCACGGAGGCTGACATGCGCCACGAATATTTCCACGCCACCGGGGCGGCCCTGCGCCCCCCGGAATGGCGCATCGTCGATATGCTGCGCAACGCCGACGACCTGGATTCGCTGCACCGCGACCTTGCCGGGCGCATCGGGGCGCCGCGGGCCGATCAGGCGTTGCACGGTTTCTGCGACATGCTGGGATTGCTGCGCACCCATGGCTGGCACATGCCGCTGACGCTTTGCGCCGGGGCGCGCAGCGTGTCCGACGATGAACGCGCGATCGCGCGGTTCGTCCTGCACTGCGCCGAACAGGATCGCGACAGCGCCACCGCCGAGGCGATGATGCTGGTCGCGCCGCATGCGATTCTGCCGCTGGTGTCGGCGGGCGAACGCATGGGCCTGCCGCTGCTGTGCGAAGAGTGCCGGGAAAGGTTGCGCTGCCCCTTGACCTTCCAGTGACTGGAGCCCCTATATCCGCTGTCAGCATCGGCAAGGAGCCCCATCATGCCCGGCGACAGCATCCGTTTCGAAGTGACCAACATGACCTGCGGCGGCTGCGCGGGGCGCGCCCGGGCGGCGCTGGGGGCCGTGCCCGGCGTTGCCGAGGCCAGCGTGAACCTTGCCAACCGGATGGCCACGGTCGAGGGCACCGCCGATGTGTCCGCCCTGCGCGCGGCGCTGGCAGATGCGGGCTATCCGGCGCGTGAATCGCGCCTGTCGCTGACGGTCGACGGCATGAGCTGCGCCTCTTGCGCGGGCCGGGTCGAATCCGCGCTGACCTCGGTGCCCGGCGTGCTGGACGCGCGGGTGAACCTTGCGACGGACACGGCCGAGGTGACGCTGCTGGCGGGCAGCGCCGAGCCCGGCGACCTTGCGCGCGTGGTAAGCGAAGCGGGCTACCCGGCCCGTCCCGCCAGCGACGACACCGCCGAACGTGACGCCGCCCGCGCCGCCGAGCATCGCACGCTTCGGCGCGACCTGATCGTTGCGGCGGCGCTGACGCTTCCGGTCTTCGTGATCGAAATGGGCGGTCATGTCATTCCCGGTTTTCACGCGCTGATAGGGTCCACCCTGGGGCAGGGCACGTCCTGGGCGCTGCAATTCGTGCTTGTGACGCTGGTGATGGTCTTTCCAGGGCGGCGGTTCTACCGGATCGGGCTACCCCTGCTGGCCAAGGGCACGCCCGACATGAATTCCCTTGTCGCGCTGGGAACG
>CAXICP010000432.1:0-3147 GCA_964022595.1 uncultured Salipiger sp. | reverse complement strand
TATCCGGGTGGTCGGCATCGCAGATCACCATCTTGGCGGCGCGGCGCGTGGTGCCGCCTGACTTGATGGATCCGGCGGCGCGGTCGCCGATCTTCAGAAACCCCATCAGGCCCGACGACTTGCCCCCGCCCGACAGCGGCTCGTTCGCGGCGCGCAGGCTGGAAAAGTTGGTGCCGGTGCCCGAGCCGTATTTGAACAGGCGCGCCTCGCGCACCCACAGATCCATGATGCCGCCTTCGTTCACCAGATCGTCGCTGACGGACTGGATGAAGCAGGCGTGCGGCTGCGGATGCTCGTATGCGGATTTCGACTTGGTCAGCTTGCCGGTCTTGTAGTCCACATAGAAATGCCCCTGCGACGGGCCGTCGATGCCATAGGCCCAGTGCAGGCCGGTGTTGAACCATTGCGGGGAATTGGGCGCGGCCACCTGGGCGGCCAGCATGTGGCGCATTTCGTCGTAATAGGCCTGCGCGTCGTCCTCGGACGAGAAATAGCCGCCTTTCCAGCCCCAATAGGCCCAGGCGCCGGCCAGCCGGTCGAACACCTGCTTGGCCGAGGTTTCGCCGGTGCGCGGCGTGTCGGTGTTTGCCGGAACCGAGCGCCACAGGAATGCGGGCACGCCCTTTTCGGCGACCTTTTTCAGGGCGGTCGGCACGCCGGCCTTGCGGAAGTATTTCTGTGCGATGACGTCAGAGGCGACCTGGCTCCACTTCGCGGGAACCTCGAGCGTGTCGAGTTTGAAAACCGTGGTCCCGTCGGGGTTGCGGATTTCCGAGCTCGTGGTGACGAACTCGATCCCAGCATATGCGTCCTGCCCGGCCCGGGTGTATTTTCTCTCGATCTTCATCGCTGCCTCTGCCTCGTGTTGCGCCCATCATCCGCCAAAGTTCGTGCAAGCAATTGCCCTGTCGGGGCCGGTTGCCGCCCCGTCGCCGCCTCGCCGCGGTTTCTCACTGGTCATGAGTTTCGGTCTTTACTTGCAGGCGAGCACAAGATGTTGTGGCTCGCCTTCTGGCCTGCACAAAGTCGCTTGAATCACGCAAAAGGGTCAACGGGTTTTTTCAGAACTCCTTCACATATTTTGTGTTGACCGAAAGCCGTGCCACTAGGGCTATGGGTCATACGCGATTCATCCACATGGTCTGATCCGTGGCCCTTGGCGCGATTACTTGGAAAAACGCCCGCCGGGGATGGGTTATCCACAGCTGTTGAGAACTTGGCTGAAGATAAGTGCCGTGGCAGATCCGCTACGCCCCGCCGGCGCCGATCCGCCGCCCATCCCCTGCAACTGCCCGCGTTTTCGGCAAGGGCGCGCGACTCGCCCCCCTGGGCGCCGGTTCGCGCGCGCGGCGAAAAGCCCACAACCAGATGTTGTGAGCCACGGGAATCGGTCAAAGCATGGGAAATAAGGGAATGGTCGGGGCGGCGAGATTCGAACTCACGGCCTTCTGTACCCAAAACAGACGCGCTACCAGGCTGCGCTACGCCCCGACGGCCCTCGTCTACAGGCCGGGCGAAAATTTGGAAAGGGGCAAATCGCACCGCTTTGGCGGGCGGTTTGCCAGGGCGGTCACTCGCAGGGCCAGGCGGGGGTTTCGATGGCCGGATGCTGCATCTCGCTGCCCGGGGCGATCCCAAGGCGGCGCGACAGGCCGGCGTTGATTTCCAGCACGTATTGCGTCGGCTGGCCGCTGGGAATCGGGGTTTCGTCATGGGGCACGGCGTCGGAATGCACCTTGACCACCCTGCCCGACGCATCGGCAAAGATCATGTCGAGCGGCAGGAAGGTGTTCTTCATCCAGAACGCCACGGGCTGTTCGCGCTCATAGGCAAAGAGCATCCCGGTCGAGCTGGCCATCTGCCGCACGTTCATCAGCCCGGTGGCGCGCTCGCCCGCATCGTCCGCGACCGTCACATGGAACCGCGCGGTGCCCCAGTCGCCGCGCAGCCACAGCGTGTCCTCGCGGCATTCGCCCGCCAGGGCCGGTGCCGCCGCCAGCGCCAGACAGGCGCTCAGGACAATGTAAGTGCGGTTTCCCATGCCCAGACCTCGGTTGCCATCAACCCACGTTTGCCGGGAATCTTGCGAAGTGCAAGCGCCTCGCCCGGCTGCAGGTCGGCCAGGCCCGACCGGCGCAGAACCTCGACATGGATGAAGATGTCGTCCGAGTTGCCGAAGACATTCGCGAAACCGAACCCCTTGGCCTTGTCGAACCATTTCACCCGCGCCGGTTCCAGCGGCGCCGCGCGCATGACCTCGGGGTCGATCCCCTCGAAGTCCGCAAGCGGCACGCCATCGGGCGCCTCGGGCGGCGCGATCTTGAGAACCTCTGTCGCCTGCACCCCCCGTTCGGTGCGTTGCGCCAGTATCTCGATCCCGGCGCCATCGGCCACCGAACTTTGCCCAAAGTTCCGCAGAACGTTCGCATGCAAAAGGATATCTGGACCGCCCTCATCGGCGATCACGAAGCCGAATCCTTTTACAGGATCAAACCACTTCACCTTTCCGAGAACGCGCTGCGCCTCGTCATCTTCCTGTTTCAACTGCGTTTCCATTATTCTTGTCGCGTATCCCCGCTCTCTCTTGCGACAGGGTACTTAGGAAATGCAAGTGTTGCGCACCCGCATTTTTGTGACGGCCCCAGCGTCACCCTTCCGTCATCCATGCCCCTTATCAAGGATTGAGCCGCTGGATCGTCCAGCTTTCATCGGGGTTTTCGCGGCTCCAGCGGAACCTGTCATGCAGGCGAAACGCCCCGTCGGCCCAGAATTCGATTTCCACCGGGGTGATGCGATAGCCGCCCCAGAACGGAGGGCGCTTGGGCATCGGCCCCTGCCGCGCCGTCACCTTTGCGACCTCGGCCATCAGGGCCGCGCGCGAGTCCAGCGGCGCGCTTTGCTGCGAGGCCCATGCCCCCAGCCGCGACTTCAGCGAGCGCGAATTGTAATAGGCGTCGGCCTTGGGGCCGTCCTCGCGGGTGACGGTGCCGCGCACGCGGATCTGGCGGCGCAGCGTCTTCCAATGCATCACGAAGGCCGCCTTGCCGCCGCAGTCAAGTTCCTGCGCCTTGACGCTGCCGTAGTTGGTGTAAAAGACGAACGCCGCCTCTTCGATGTCCTTCAAAAGCACCATGCGGGCATTCGGCA
>CAXICP010000431.1:0-3155 GCA_964022595.1 uncultured Salipiger sp. | reverse complement strand
CGCGGTGCTGATCTGGGCGATGGTCTACCCGATGATGGTCAGCGTTGATTTCGGCGCCGTGGCCGGCGTTGCGCGCCAACCCAGGGGCCTGCTGGTCACGCTGGCGGTCAACTGGCTGATCAAACCCTTCACCATGGCCTTTCTTGCGGTCTTTTTCTTTGAGCATGTCTTTGCCGCCTGGATCGCGCCGGAAGATGCCGCGCAATACATCGCCGGGCTGATCCTGCTGGGCGCCGCCCCCTGCACCGCCATGGTCTTTGTCTGGAGCCAGCTGACCCGGGGCGATGCCACCTACACGCTGGTGCAGGTTTCGGTGAACGATCTGATCATGGTGATCGCCTTTGCCCCCATCGTGGCGCTGCTGCTGGGGGTGACGGAAATTTCCGTGCCCTGGAACACGCTGGTGCTGGCGACGGTGCTTTACGTGGTGCTGCCGCTTCTGGCGGGGCTGCTGACCCGCCGGGCGCTGGGGCCCGAACCGGCGATCGCCGCCTTTACCGCGCGCGTCAAGCCGGTGTCGATGATCGGGCTTGTCGCCACGGTGGCGATCCTGTTCGGGCTTCAGGGGGATACGATCCTGTCGCGCCCCGGGGTGATCGCCCTGATCGCGGTGCCGATCCTGATCCAGAGCTACGGCATCTTCGCGCTGGCCTATGGCGCGGCGTGGGTGCTGAAGGTGCCGCACCGCATCGCCGCCCCCTGCGCGATGATCGGCACGTCGAACTTCTTCGAACTGGCCGTTGCCGTCGCCATCAGCCTGTTCGGGCTGAATTCGGGCGCGGCGCTGGCCCCGGTGGTGGGCGTGCTGGTCGAGGTGCCCGTGATGCTGTCGCTGGTGGCCTTCGCCAACCGCACGCGCGGCCGCTTTCCCGAAACCGGAACGCGGGACGGGCAGTGATGCCCGCCCCCCTGCCCGACGCGAACGGAGCCCTTGCATGACCGACACGCCGCAGCTTACCGAAGGCGCCTTTGCGCCCATCGACCCCGGCGCGCTTTTCCCCGCCGCCCGCAGCAGCCATGCGCCGCGCATCCTGATCCTTTACGGCTCGTTGCGCGAACGCAGCTTTTCGCGCCTTGCCGCAGAAGAGGCCGGGCGCATCCTGACACGGCTGGGCGCCGAGGTGCGCATCTTCGATCCGCGCGATCTGCCCGCGCCTGATGCCGAACCGGCCGAACACCCCAAGGTCGCCGAGCTGCGCGATCTTGTGACCTGGTCCGAAGGCATGGTCTGGTCCTCTCCGGAACGGCACGGGGCGATGACCGGGGTGATGAAAGGCCAGATCGACTGGATCCCCCTGTCGCTTGGCGGCGTGCGCCCGACGCAGGGCAAGACGCTGGCGGTGATGCAGGTCTGCGGCGGGTCGCAATCGTTCAACACGGTCAACCAGCTGCGCATCCTGGGGCGCTGGATGCGCCTGCTGACCATCCCCAACCAGTCTTCGGTTCCGCGCGCCTGGGATGAATTCGACGAGTCGGGCCGGATGAAGCCATCGCCCTATTACGCCCGCATCGTCGACGTGATGGAAGAGCTGGTGAAGTTCACCCTGCTGACGCGCGACATCAAGGACCACCTGACCGACCGCTATTCGGAACGGGTCGAAAGCCGCGAGGCGCTGTCGCAGCGGGTGAACCAGGCCAAGGCGGTCGAATGACCGCCCCACCGGGGCGGTAGCGGCGCGTCACGGGCCGGGCGGGCCGCCCCCCTGCGCCCCCACCAGCCCCGCCTCTAGCGCGAACCAGACCATCTGGGCGTCGGTCTGCAACCCCAGCACGCCCTTGATCTGGTAATGGTTGTTGCGCACCGTCTTGAGGCTGATCGAAAGCGCATCGGCGATGTCTTCGACCGGCCAGCCGCTGGCAAGCAGGCGCAGGATCTCGGTCTGCCGGGTGGTCAGGTCATCCAGCCGGTTGCCCACCCCCGCGATGCGGTCCTGCGCGATGGCTTCGATCACGTCGGGCGAGATCACCGTGCGCCCCGCCAGCACGCCAAGGATGGCCTGGATCAGCGTGTCGGGCGCGCTGCTCTTGGTGACGTAGCCGGCGGCCCCCGCCTCGATGGATTTCAGCGCAAAGGCCGACCCCTGGTGCATGGTGAACACGACGATGCGGGCGGTGTCGTCGTACTGGCGGATGTGCCGGATCGCCTCGATCCCGCTTGCGCCGGGCAGGGTCACATCCATCACCACCAGATCCGGGGCGGCGTCGCGAAAGCGGGTGAAGGCGCCGCGCGCGTCCTGCGCTTCGGCCACGATGCGCAGGCCGGGCTGAAGGTCGATCAGCCTGCGGTAGCCTTCGCGCACGACCGGGTGGTCATCGACGATCATGATGCGGAAATCGCTCATGCGGCGGGCCTGACGGTTGCGGCGGGCAGCGTGACGTCGACCCGCACGCCCTGCGCCGTCTGCTGCATGCTCAGCCGCCCGCCCATGGCGCTTGCCCTTTCGTTGATGCCAAGGATGCCGTGCCCGGGCGTGTCGGGCGCCAGCGTGCCGCCGGCGGCGTCCTCGACCGGGAGCGCGTTGCTGCCACCCCCCTGGCGCAGCGACACGCGCACCCGCGCCGGAGAGCCGTGCCGCACCGCGTTGGTGACGCATTCCTGCACGATCCGGTAAAGATCCAGCGCCACCGCGTCGTCCATCCCCCGCTCGTCCAGATCGCACTCCAGCGTCATCTTCGCGCCGCGCTGCGTTTCCCACCCGGCCAGCATGGTGCGCAGGCTGGCGGCAAGGCCGACCTCTTCCAGGTCGGGCGGGCGCAGCCGGGCAAAGGCGCCGCGCAGGCATTCCATCATGTTGCGGATATTGGCGCCGATGGCGCCCGCGTCGCGCTGGATGTCGCCCCGGTCGGGCGGCGCGGCATAGCTGATGGATGCGGCCAGCGCCGCCGTGGCGGTCAGTGTCTGGCCGAATTCGTCATGCAGATCGCGCGCAAGCTGGCGGCGTTCCACGTCCTCGACCTCGATCAGCTTGCGGGTCAGGGCGCGGCTTTGCTCGGCGCTGGCGCGCAGCCGTTCGGCAAGGCGGTTGACCGCCTGCGCGATCTGGCCGAATTCGCGCGCGCCGCCCGGTTCGACCCGCGCGTCCAGATCGCCGCGCGCAAGACGGTCAAGTTCGCTCACGATGCCGCGCACCGGCCCCAGCCTCCAGATGATCGCC
>CAXICP010000430.1:0-3176 GCA_964022595.1 uncultured Salipiger sp. | reverse complement strand
GGACCGCTCGGACCGGTTCTACCGCACGCTTGCGCGCCAGACGATCTTTCTGTCGCGCCGCTGGAAGGCCTCGCCCCCCGGGCTGCCGCGCTTCGAGGCGCTGACCGGCCTGCTTTACGCCGGGCTGTCGCTGGAAGGCATGGGCGAACACGTGCCCCCCGCGATGCGCGCGCTGGCGCGTGAATGCGCAGTGCAGATCGACGAGGCGGGCGGCATCCCCACCCGCAACCCCGAGGAACTGCTTGAGGTCTTCACCCTGCTGACCTGGGCGCAGGCCGCGCTTGAGGCATCGGGCCGCGCCGCCGATCCCGCGCTGGGCGACGCGCTGGCGCGGATCGCGCCGACCTTGCGCGCGCTGCGCCACGCCGATGGCGGGCTGGCCCGGTTCCACGGCGGCGGGCGGGGCATCGACGGGCGGCTTGACCAGGCGCTGGCGGCGTCGGGCACGGCGCGCAAGCACCGGGGCGGGCTTGCCATGGGATACGCGCGGCTGGCCCATGCCCGCACCACGGTCATCGTGGATGCGGCGTCGCCCCCGCGTGGCAGGGCCAGCGCCGACGCCCACGCATCGACGCTGGCGTTCGAACTGACCTCGGGGCGCCGCCCGCTGATCGTCAGCTGCGGCTCGGGCGCGGTGTTCGGCGAAGACTGGCGCCGGGCGGGGCGCGCCACGCCGTCGCATTCCACGCTGTGCCTGGATGGCTACAGCTCGGCCCGGCTGGGCCCGGCCGGGGGCGGACCGTCGGGCGGGGCGGGGCGCGAATATCTGCGCGATGCCCCCCGCGACGTGCCGGCGCAGATCGCGCCCGTGGATGGCGCCTTGCGGTTCGAGGGCGCGCATGACGGATACCGCAGCACCCACGGGCTGACCCACGCCCGCATGCTGGACCTGTCCCAGGACGGGCGCGCGCTGTCGGGCGAAGACCTTCTGATGACGCTGAACGATGCCGACCGCGTGCTGTTCGACCGACGCATGGATGCCGCCCGGCTGGACGGGCTGCCCTGGCAGCTGCGCTTCCATCTGCACCCGGACGTGGATTCGGCGCTGGACATGGGCGGCAACGCCGTGTCGATGGCGCTGCGGTCGGGCGAAATCTGGGTGTTTCGCGCGGAATCCGGCGTGGATCTGGCGCTTGAGGCGTCGGTTTACCTTGAAAAGGGGCGGATCCGGCCCCGCGCGGCCAAACAGGTCGTTTTATCCGGCCGCGCGATGGAGTATGCGACCCGCATCCGCTGGACCCTTGCCAAGGCGCAGGACACCGCGATCGCGGTTCGCGACCTGGTCGAGGACGTGGCGGAAGACGATCCGTCATGAACCATCTGGGAACCCGATCCGTATGCCCGACCTGCACAAAGTCACCCGCGCGCTGATTTCCGTATCCGACAAGACCGGCCTCGTCGAGCTGGGCCAGGCGCTTGCCGCGCGCGGGATCGAGATCCTGTCCACCGGCGGCTCGGCCAAGGCGCTGCGCGCCGAAGGCGTGCCCGTCCGGGACGTGTCCGAGGTGACCGAATTCCCCGAGATGATGGATGGCCGGGTGAAAACCCTGCACCCGCGCATCCACGGCGGCCTGCTGGCGCTGCGCGATGACGCCGCCCATGTCGAGGCGATGAAGGGCCATGACATCCCGGAAATCGACCTGCTTGTGGTGAACCTTTATCCGTTCGAGGCGGCGCTGGCGCGCGGGGCCGACTACGATGAGATGATCGAGAACATCGACATCGGTGGCCCTGCGATGATCCGCGCGGCGGCCAAGAACCACGCCTTCGTCAACGTGGTGGTCGACGTGGCCGATTACGACGCCCTGCTGGGCGAGATGGACGCCAACGACGGCGCCACCGGCTATGCCTTCCGCCAGAAGCTGGCGCAGATCGCCTATGCGCGCACCGGGGCCTATGACGCCGCCGTGTCGAGCTGGATGGCGGGCGCGCTGAACGATGCCGCCCCGCGCCGCCGCGCCTTTGCCGGGACCATCGCGCAGACGCTGCGCTATGGTGAAAACCCGCACCAGGCGGCCAGCTTCTACCGCGACGGATCGGACCGCCCGGGCGTCGCCAATGCCGTGCAGCACCAGGGCAAGGAATTGTCCTACAACAACATCAACGACACCGATGCGGCGTTCGAACTGGTGTCGGAATTCCTGCCCTCGGACGGCCCGGCGGTGGCGATCATCAAGCACGCCAACCCCTGCGGCGTGGCGCGCGGGGCGACCCTGCTGGATGCCTACCGCAAGGCGTTCGATTGCGACCGCACCTCGGCCTTTGGCGGTATCGTGGCGCTGAACGGGCCGCTTGACGCCCCCACCGCTGAAGCGATCACCGAGATTTTCACCGAAGTGGTCATCGCTCCGGGCGCCGACGATGCCGCGCGCGAGATCTTTGCCAGGAAGAAGAACCTGCGCCTGCTGACCACCGATGGCGTGGCCGACCCCGCGGCCCCCGGCACCACCTATCGGCAGGTGGCGGGCGGCTTCCTGGTGCAGGACAAGGACACCGGCACGATCGGGCTTGACGATCTGAAGGTGGTGACCAAGCGCCAGCCGACGGACGCGGAACTGCGCGACCTGCTGTTCGCCTGGAAGGTGGCCAAGCACGTCAAATCCAACGCCATCGTCTACGTCAAGGACGGCGCCACCGTCGGCGTCGGCGCGGGCCAGATGAGCCGGCTTGATTCCGCGCTGATCGCCGCGAAAAAGGCTGAACGCATGGCCGAGGCCATGGGCCTGCCCGAGCCGCTGACCAAGGGCTCTGCCGTGGCGTCGGATGCGTTCTTTCCCTTTGCCGACGGTCTGCTGGAAGCGGCGGCGGCGGGTGCAAGCACCGTCATCCAGCCGGGTGGGTCGATGCGCGACGACGAGGTGATCGCCGCCGCCGACGAGGCGGGCCTTGCGCTGGTGTTCACCGGAATGCGCCATTTCCGCCACTGAATGCGAAAGGGCCGAAGCGATGCTTCGGCCCTTGTTCGTTTGATGGCGCGCCCGTGCGGGGGGCGCTGAACGCGGGGCAGGTCAGCCCGGCGCGTCCGTCAGCCCCTCGGGCTGTCCGACCACGACAAAGCGCAGCGCCTCGGGCTTGAGCAGCCGCGCCGCGACGCGGTTCACCTCGTCCAGCGTAAGCGCCTCGATCCTTTCGTTGCGGGTGGTGATGTATTCGGGCGTCAGCCCGTCCATCTGCAT
>CAXICP010000429.1:0-3192 GCA_964022595.1 uncultured Salipiger sp. | reverse complement strand
CGACGCCGATCATCGCGCTGCTCAACGTGCATTTTTCACAGATCAGCGACCTTGAGGTGCCCGACCACCTCACGACGAACCCGGGGGTGCCGCTGACCGCCTATCGCGACGGTTTCGGCAACTGGTGCACGCGGCTTGTCGCCCCGGCGGGCGATCTGACGCTGTCCACCGACGCCATCATCCGCGTGCGCGGCAGTGTTGACGATCATCCCGGCGCCGCGCCGCAGGTCCGGGTCGAAGACTTGCCGGACGACACGCTGGTGTATCTGCTGGGCAGCCGCTACTGCGAAACGGACCTGCTGTCCGACACCGCGTGGTCGCTGTTCGAACGGGTCCCGCCGGGCGCGCAGCGCGTGCAGGCGATCTGCGATTACGCGCATAACCACATCCGCTTCGACTACCTCAGGGCGGATGCGACGCGCGGGGCCGCCGGAGCGCACGCCGCGGGCGAAGGGGTGTGCCGCGATTACGCCCACCTTGCCATCGCGCTGTGCCGCTGCATGAACATCCCGGCGCGCTACTGCACCGGCTACCTGGGCGACATCGGCACGGCGCCGCCGTACCCGCCGGGCGATTTCGCCGCCTGGATGGAAGTCTGGCTGGGCAACCGCTGGTGGACCTTCGATGCGCGCAACAACACGCCGCGAATCGGGCGGGTGCTGGTGGCGCGGGGGCGCGATGCGGCGGATGTGCCGCTGCTGCATTCCTTCGGCCCCAACGTGCTGAAGGAATTCGCCGTCTGGACGGACGAGATCGGCTGACCGGTCCCCGGGGCGGCGCGGTTCAGGCCGCGAGCCCCTTTTCCCCGATGTTCAGGAACTTTTCGCGCCGCGCCTTGACCAGCGCGCGCGGTTTCAGATCGTCCATTTCGGCCAGCATCGCCGAAATCGCCTTGCCCACCGCGTCGATGGTGGCCGCGCGGTCGCGATGCGCGCCGCCCAGCGGTTCGGGGATCACCCGGTCCGTCACCCCCAGCTTGAGCAGGTCCTGGGCGGTCAGGCGCAGCGCCTCGGCGGCTTCGCGCATCTTGTCGGAATCCTTCCAAAGGATCGACGCGCAGCCCTCGGGCGAGATCACCGAATAGACCGAATGTTCCAGCATCGCGAGCCGGTTGGACGTGGCAAAGGCCACCGCGCCGCCCGATCCGCCCTCGCCGATGATGACCGACACCAGCGGCACGCCGATCTGCAGGCATTTTTCGGTCGACCTGGCGATCGCCTCGGACTGGCCGCGCTCCTCGGCGCCCTTGCCGGGGTAGGCGCCGGGCGTGTCGACCAGCGTGATGACCGGCAGGCCGAAGCGGTCGGCCATGTCCATCAGGCGGATCGCCTTGCGGTAACCTTCGGGGCGGGCCATGCCGAAATTGCGTTCGATGCGGGTCTGGGTGTCGTTGCCCTTTTCATGGCCGATCACCATCACGGGGCGGTCGTCGAACCGGGCCAGCCCGCCCATCACCGCGTGATCGTCGGCAAAGCCGCGATCGCCGGCAAGGGGGGTGTATTCGGTGAACAGCGCCTCGATGTAATCCTTGCAATGGGGCCGGTCGGGATGCCGCGCCACCTGGCATTTGCGCCAGGGCGTCAGCTTCTTGTACAGATCCTTGAGCAGATCCTTGGCCTTGCGGTCCAGCGCGGCGGCCTCGTCCTCGATCTTCATCTCTTCGTTGGCGCGCGCCATGGTGCGCAGCTCTTCCGCCTTGCCTTCAATTTCGGCGAGCGGTTTTTCGAAGTCGAGATAATGCGTCATGCCGTGTGAACCCCTGTTTCGCGCGGCCTATATGGCGTCTGGCCGGGCGGGATGCAACACGGCTCAGGCCAACAGCGCCGGCACAAGCGACGCGACCAGCAGCGCGGCCATGGTCCAGTTGAACGCGCGCAGCCGTCCGGGGCTGGACAGGAAGCGCCGCAATTCGCGCCCCAGCACGGCCCAGGTGGTGGTGGATACGATGCCCGACAGCACGTAGGCGGCGACGATCCACAGGATGGCGGAAAGTTCGCGGCTGGCAGCGTAAAGCGCGATGGACGCAAGCGCCATGGACCACGCCTTGGGGTTGACCCACTGGAACGCGGCCGCCTGCAGGAAGGTCAGCGGGCGCCCGGCGGCATCCGCATCCTGCGCGGGCGGCGCGGCATGGGCGATCTTCCATGCCAGCCACAGCATGTAGATGCAGGACAGCACCAAAAGCACGTCACCCAGCACCGGAAACAGATCAAAGATCCGGCTGACCCCGATGCCCACAAGCAGCACCATCCCCGGAAATCCCAGCGCGATCCCGGCCATGTGCGGCAGGCTGCGGCGCACGCCGTAATTGGCCCCCGACGCCAGCAGCATCAGGTTGTTGGGCCCCGGCGTGATGACCGTGACAAAGGTAAAGGCCGCGATGGCAAGCAGAAGATCAGGCGTCATGGCGCAATCTATGCCGCGATCATGCCGAAGAAACCTTGCGAAACGCGGCAAGTATCGCATTAAAGTGCAATTTATGACCGCACTGGATGATATGGATCGCAGGATATTGCGCACGCTGCAACGCGACGGGCGGATCAGCAACCTTGCGCTGGCCGAACGGGTGGGGCTGTCGCCTTCGGCCTGTCTGCGCAGGATGGCCGCGCTTGAGAAATCCGGCGTGATCCGGGGCTATCGCGCGGTGCTATCGCCGGAAAAGACCGGGGTGGGGTTCGTTGCCTATGTCACGGTCGGGCTTTCGGCCCATACCAAGGCCGCGCAAGAGGCGTTCGAGCGCGCCATCGCGCTTGCCCCCGAGGTGCGCGAATGCCACAACATCACCGGCAACGTCGAATACCTGCTGCGGATCGAAGCGGCCGACCTTGCCGCCTACAAGCATTTCCACACCGAGGTGCTGGGCACGCTGCCGCAGGTGAACGCGATCACGTCCTACGTGGTGATGGGATCGCCCAAGGATGACCGGGCCTAGCGCGGCGCCGCGATTCGGGGCCTAAAGCGCGCGCCATTGCCCCGGGGCCAGCCCGTCCAGCGTCCAATCTCCGATCGACCAGCGCACCAGCCGCAGGCAGGGCAGGCCGACATGGGCGGTCATGCGGCGCACCTGTCGATTGCGCCCTTCGGTGAGGGTGATCTCGATCCAGCAATCGGGCACCGATTTGCGAAACCGCACCGGCGGGTCGCGGTCCCACAGGGCGGGGGCCGCGATGCGGCGCACCCTGGCCGGGCGCG
>CAXICP010000428.1:0-3205 GCA_964022595.1 uncultured Salipiger sp. | reverse complement strand
GCCGGCGTTTGAGCCGCAGCGCGTTCAAGGACACGGTGATCGACGATGCCGACATCGCCAGCGCGGCGATCAGCGGCGAACACAGCCCCGCGATGGCCAGCGGCACGGCGATGACATTGTACCACGTGGCGATTGCGAAATTCTGACGGATCCGCCGGGTGGCCTGCGCGGCGGTTTCCAGCGCATCGGGGATCGGCGCCAGCGATGTGCCCAGCAGCACGATGTCGGATGCCACCCGCGCCGCATCCAGCGCCGAGGCGGGCGAGATCGACACATGCGCCAAGGCCAGCGCCGCCGTGTCGTTCAGCCCGTCGCCCACCATCAGCACCCGCGCGCCGCTTTCAGTCAGGGCCCGGATGCTGGCGGCCTTGTCCTGCGGCAGCGCCTCGGCCTGCCATTCGGCGATGTTCAGCCGCAGGGCCAGGGGGGCGACCGCCGCCGGAGTGTCGCCCGACAGCAAAACCACGCGTTTGCCCGCGCCCAGCAGGGCCGAAACCGCATCGGCCGCGCCCTCGCGCAGCTGGTCGGTAAAGACGAAGGGCCGGGCGGGGGCATCGCCGATCCGCAGCCACGCGGCGGTCTGGTCGCTGTGGCCGCCGCCCACCCAGGCCGCGCGCCCCAGCCGGACCGTCTGGCCCTGCCATTCGCCTTGCGTGCCGTGGCCGGGCTGTTCGCTTGTCCCGTCAAGCGCCGCCGCCTTGATGCCGCGCCCACGCAGGGCGCGGGGCAGCGAAACCGACAGCGGATGCGCCGACCCTTGCGCGAGCGCCAGCGCGATCTGCAACTCGCGCTGCGGGAAATCATCGATGTTCACCGCTTCGGGGGCGCCCGCGGTCAGCGTGCCGGTCTTGTCGAAGACCACCGTGTCGACCTCGGCCAGGCGTTCCAGCGCGGTGCCGTGCTTGATCAGCAGGCCCTTGCGGAACAGGCGGCCCGACGCGGCGGTGGTCACCGCCGGCACCGCCAGCCCCAGCGCGCAGGGGCAGGTGATGATCAGGACCGCCGCCGCGACGTTCAGCGCAAGGCGGAAATCATGGGTCCAGGCAAGCCAGCCGGCAAAGGCCAGCGCCGACAGGATATGCACCCCCGGGGCGTAAAGCCTGGCCGCCTTGTCGGCCAGCGGCGTGTAATTCGCCCGCCCCGATTCCGCCACCGCCACCAGTTCGGCCATGCGGTGCAACGACGTGTCGTGCCCCACGGCGGTGGCGCGGATCACCAGCGGGCCGGTCAGGTTGACCTCGCCCGCGCTGACGGCGGTGCCCGGCGCGGCGTAGACCGGCAGGGTTTCCCCGGTCAGCAGGGACCGGTCCAGTTCGGACGTGCCTTGCGTGATCTCGCCGTCCACCGGCATCCGCGCGCCCGGGCGCACGCGCAGCAGATCGCCCACGGCCAGGTCAACCACGGGCACCTGTTCTTCGCCGCCGTCAGACAGGCGCCAGGCGCGGGGCACTTCCAGCGCGGACAGCTCTTCGGCGGCGGACCGCGCGGCAGAGCGGGTGCGGTGATCCAGGTAGCGCCCCGTCAGCAGGAAGAAGGTCAGCGCGATGGCCGCGTCGAAATAGGCGTGCTCCCCGGAAAGCGAGGTTTCCCAGATGGATGTGACGATGGCCAGCAGGATCGCCAGCGAAATCGGCACATCCATGTTCAGCCGCCCCGCCCGCAGCGCGCCCCAGGCGCTGCGAAAGAACACCTGCCCCGAAAAGGCGACGGTGGGCAGCGCGATCGCGGCCGAGATCCAGTGGAACATGTCGCGCGTCGGCCCGTCCGCCCCGGACCAGACCGAAACCGACAGCAGCATGACGTTCATCATGGCAAAGCCCGCCACGGCAAGGCGCATCAGCAAATCGCGCCCCGCCGCGTCGGTCTGCGTTGCCGACAGGGCGCCGGCGTCCATCTCGTGCGCCTCGTATCCCGCGCGGCGCAGCACGGGGATCAGATCGTCGGCGCCAAGGCCGGGGCGGGCTTCGACGCTGACACGCTTGCGGGTAAGGTTGACGCGCGCCGAACGCACGCCGGGCACGCCTGTCAGCGCCTCTTCGACGGCGCGCATGCAATTGGCGCAGTGGATCGTCGGCAGGGACAGCACCAGGCTGGTATCGCCCGGCGGGGCGGCGGCCAGCGCCTCGGCCGCCGGGGCGGCAGAGCAGGCGGGGCAGGCGGACAGCTGCGGGCGCATCGCGGCGGTCATGTCGATCCCTTCGCCTTAGCGGACGTGCAGCGACAGGCGCTGCTGAAAGGGCGTGCCGTCATGGGCCTGGGCATCCAGCCAGACGTTCCAGTAACCGCGCGCCAGCGGGTCCTCGGCGCTGTAGGCGCGCCCGTCGAAGGTGAAATCCGGGGTGCGGTCGTCGCGCGTGCTGGTGGTGCGCCCGACGCGGGCGCTTAGCACCTTGGGCTGCACCGGATAGCCCCGTGCATCGGTGATGGCCAGCACGATCCGTCCGTCGGTGGCCTGGGCGTCGACGGTCCATCCAAGGGCTTCCTGCGCGGCGCGCCGGTCGTCGAAGGTCTGGCTTGCGACGTAGGAATTGGCCACCTCGAGCCCCGGAAAGGTGGCGATGGCGTTCCACGCCAGCGCCAGATTCACCCCGATGATCACCCCGAAGGCCCCCACGAAGATCGCCAACACGTGCCAGCCGTTCAGTTTGAAATCGCGTGTCATCAGTTGTCCCGTCCGTTGAACACCGTGTCCTTGAAAGCGGTGTTGCCGTTGGTGGTGTCTTCAAGGCGAAGGGTGAAGCCGGTGCGTTCGTCCTGCGCCTCGGGGGTGCCGGGGGCGGCGGTGACGTAGACGCGCTGCAGGTAGGTTTCGTTGGCGGGCACATCCACGACCAGGGCGGCTTGGCCTTCCAGCGAGATTGCCAGCGCGGCGTTGCCGTCAATGGACAGCGCATAGGGGCGGTCCTCGCCGTGCTTGTTGCGCAGGCGCACGTCGTAGGTGTTGCGGATCGACCCGTCCGACAGCATCACGAAGGTGGGGTTGCGCACCGGGGCGACGGTCATTTCCACGTCCGGGCGCAGGATCAACGCGACCACAAGGCCCACCCCCACCAGCGCCCAAAGCGCGGTGTAGAGGATCACGCGCGGGCGAAAGACATGTTTCCAGACGGGGCGCGGGGCGTGGCCCGCCCGCTCGCGGGTTTCGTCGGACAGGGCAAGGTAGTCGATCAGCCCGCGCGGCTTGCCGATTCGTTCCATCACGTCG
>CAXICP010000427.1:0-3214 GCA_964022595.1 uncultured Salipiger sp. | reverse complement strand
CGTTCCTGGCGAAGCTGTCCGAGCGATGGCTGGGCTTTTCCGCCAGGCGCACCCTGCCCCAATGGCGCAAGCCCTGGGTCGAGGGCCGCGCCCCCGCCGCGCCACAGGACGTCAGGGGCGACGGGCGCGACATCGTGCTGTTCGGCGACACGTTCAACCGCTATTTCGAATCCGAAAACCTTGACGCGGCCGAGCGTGTGCTGGTGAAGGCCGGCTACCGCCTGCACCGCGTCACCGTCGCGGGCAGCCGCCGCCCCATGTGCTGCGGGCGCACCTACCTTGCCTCGGGCCAGACCGACGAGGCGCGCGCCGAACTGCGCCGCACCCTTGGCGCGCTGAAACCCTTTGTCGAAGCCGGCGCGCGGGTCGTGGGGCTGGAACCGTCGTGCATGTTCACCTTTCGCGACGAGATGACCGCGCTTCTGCCCGCCGAGGAAACCGGCTTCATCACCGGCAAGGCGCTGATCTTCGAAGAACTGCTGGCCGAAGACATCGCCGCGGGCGCCCTGACGCTGCCGGTCGGGGATGCGGGCGGTCAGTCCGTCCATGTGCACGGGCACTGTCACCAAAAGGCGTTCGGGGCCATGGGCGCGGTGGAAACCGTGCTGCGCGGGGTGCCGGGGCTGGACGTGCAAATGATCGAAAGCTCGTGCTGCGGCATGTCCGGCGCCTTCGGCTACGGCGCCGAAAACTACGATGTGTCCATGAAGATGGGCGAGGACGCCCTGCTGCCCGCCGTGCGCGAAGCCGCCCCCGATGCGCTTATCGTGGCCGACGGGACCAGCTGCCGCCACCAGATCCACGACGGTGCCGCGCGCGAGGCGATCCACGTGGCCCGGGTGCTTGAAAGGTACCTGCAATGACCCTCGCCCCAACTTGCAACAGAAAGCCAGTGCCATGAGCCTTCAGAACCCAAGTTTCATTCCCGGCCCCACGAACCTTCCCGAGGTGCTTCGCAAGGCCTGCGACATGCCCACCATCGACCACCGCTCGCCGCTGTTCGGCGACATCCTGCGCCCCGCGCGCAGCGGCGTGCGCCGGGTGCTGAAAAGCCAGCGGGCCGAGGTGTTCATCTTTCCCTCGACCGGGACCGGCGGATGGGAAGCAGCGCTGAGCAATACGCTCAAGGCGGGCGACACGGTTCTTGCGGCGCGCAACGGCATGTTCAGCCATCGCTGGATCGACATGTGCCAACGTCATGGGCTGAATGTCGAGGTGGTGGAAACCCCCTGGGGTCAGGGCATCCCCGCCTATCGGTTCGAGGAAATCCTTGCCGCGGACACCCAGCATCGCATCCGCGCCGTGCTTGCCACCCACAACGAAACGGCGACCGGCGTGCGGTCCGACATCCACGCGGTGCGCCGGGCGATGAACGCCGCCGGCCACCCGGCGATGTTGTTCGTGGATGGCGTGTCGTCCATCGGGTCGATGGATTTCCGCTTTGACGAATGGGGCGTGGATATTGCCGTCACCGGGTCGCAAAAGGGGTTCATGCTGCCCGCGGGCCTTGCCATCCTTGGGGTCAGCCCCAGGGCGATGTCGGCGGCCAAGGGCGGCGAAACCCTGCCCCGCACCTTCTTTGATTTTCGCGACATGCAGCGCGCCTATGGGCAGGACGCCTATCCCTATACGCCCTGCGTCGGGCTTATCAACGGGCTGAACCTGTCCTGCCGGATGCTGCTGGACGAAGGGCTGGACAATGTCTTCGCCCGCCATGCCCGCATCGCCAGTGGCGTGCGCGCGGCGGCGGGGGCCTGGGGGTTGCCGCTGTGCGCCGCAAGCCAGGATCTGATGTCCGACACGGTCAGCACGATCCGCACGCCCGAAGGCTTCGACGCCACCGAACTGGTCCGCCACGCGGCCGAAACCTACGGCGTCGCCTTCGGCGTCGGGCTGGGCGAGCTGGCCGGCAAGGTGTTCCGCATCGGCCATCTGGGCAGCCTGACCGAGGTGATGATGCTGTCCGGCATCGCCACCATGGAAATGTGCATGGCCGATCTGGGCCTGCCCGTCACGCTGGGCTCGGGCGTTGCCGCCGCGCAGGATTTCTACCGCACGCACCCAGCAACCATCGCCAGAGAGGTCGCCTGATGAACGCCCCAACGATGATCATTCCCAGCTATGACGACATGCTTTCGGCGCATGAACGCATCCGCCCCCACATTCGCCGCACCCCGGTGCGCACCTCGGATTACCTTGACGAGCTGACCGGCGCGCGGCTGTTCTTCAAATGTGAGAACTTTCAGGAACCCGGCGCCTTCAAGGTGCGCGGCGCGGCCAACGCGGTGTTTTCGCTGGGCGAGGCGCAGGCGGCGCGCGGCGTTGCAACGCACAGCTCGGGCAACCACGCGTCCTGCCTGAGCTACGCCGCGATGCTGCGCGGGATCCCGTGCAACGTGGTCATGCCGCGCACCGCGCCGCAGGCCAAGAAGGACACGGTGCGCCGCTACGGCGGGCGCATCACCGAATGCGAGCCGTCCACATCCTCGCGCGAGGAAACCTTTGCGCTGATCCAGCAGGAAACCGGGGGCGATTTCGTCCACCCCTACAACGATCCGCGCGTGATCGCCGGGCAAGGCACCTGTTCCAAGGAATTCATCGAACAGACCGACGGGCTGGACATGGTGGTCGCGCCCATCGGCGGGGGCGGCATGATCTCGGGCACCTGCCTGACGCTGGCGACGCTGGCCCCGGAAACGCAGGTGATCGCGGCCGAGCCGGAGCAGGCGGATGACGCCTACCGCAGCTTCAGGGCCGGGCACATCATCGCCGATGATGCGCCGAAAACCATCGCCGACGGGCTGCTGGTGCCGCTCAAGGATCTGACATGGCATTTCGTGTCCCGCCATGTGTCCGAGATCTATACCGCGTCGGATCCCGAAATCATCGACGCGATGAAACTGGTGTGGAAGCACCTGCGCGTGGTCATGGAACCGTCAAGCGCCGTGCCGCTGGCCATCGTCCTGAAGAACCCGGGCGCCTTTCGCGGCAAGCGCGTCGGGATCGTCATCACCGGTGGCAATGTCGACCTTGACCGGCTGCCCTGGCTCGCCTGAGCCATCAACCCCCCATGGGAGGACCAGACATGAAAGACCTTTGCGATTTCGAACAATACGACGTGGGCTTTGACATCCCCGCCAAGCCGGGCATGGACGAGGCGGACATCCAGACCCCCTGCCTTGTGCTTGACCTTGATGCGCTGGAACGCAACATC
>CAXICP010000426.1:0-3228 GCA_964022595.1 uncultured Salipiger sp. | reverse complement strand
ACTTGCGCGCATCGTCGGCGCCGATCATCTGCTCCAGCGAAAGCTGGTCGACCCGCTGCCCCGATCCTAGCTGCCCACCGTTGCGCCCCGAGGCGCCAAAGCCCACGCGGTGCGCTTCAAGCACGACCACGTCCAGCCCCGCCTCGGCCATGTGCAGCGCCGCCGAAAGGCCGGTGAACCCCGCGCCGACAATGCAGACATCCGCCTGCACATCCCCCGCAAGGGCGGGGTGTTCATGCGCGTGCAGCGCCGTCGCCGCGTACCAGCTTTCGGGGTAGTGACCCTTGCGGTCATTGGAAAACAGCAGATCCACCGGCCCGCCCTTTCTTCTTGCCAAGCCTGCCCCGGCGGGGCGGGCTTACACGTTCAGCAACAGGTGCTCGCGTTCCCAAGGAGAGATCACGGCAAGGAATTCTTCGTATTCCGCCCGCTTCACGATGGAATAGACGCGCGCGAATTCCGGGCCCAGCACCTCGTGCAGCTCGGTTGCCTCTTCCCACAGGTCCAGGGCCGAACCCAGCACGCGGGGAATGTCGCCTTCGCCCTCGTAGGCATCGCCCTTGAACTGCTTGGACGGGCGCAGTTCCTGCATCATGCCAAGGTAGCCGCAGGCAAGCGATGCCGCGATGCCCAGGTAGGGGTTGCAATCCATCCCCGCCAGCCGGTTTTCCACGCGCCGCGATTCCGGCCCCGACAGGGGGATGCGGATGCCCGTGGTGCGGTTGTCGCGCCCCCATTCCAGGTTGATGGGCGCCGCGTGGTCGCGCACGTAGCGGCGGTAGGAATTGACGTAGGGCGCCATCACCGCCACCGCCGCCGGCAGGTATGTCTGCAGCCCGCCGATGAAGTTGAAGAACGCGTCCGTCTCGCCCCCGGCGGGGCCGGAAAAGATGTTCCGCCCGGTTTCCATGTCCATCACGGAATGGTGGATGTGCATGGCCGATCCCGGCTCGTCGGCGATGGGCTTGGCCATGAAGGTGGCAAAGCAATCGTGACGCAGCGCCGCCTCGCGGATCAGGCGCTTGAAATAGAACACCTCGTCGGCCAGCTTGACCGGATCGCCGTGGCGCAGGTTGATTTCCAGTTGCCCGGCGCCGCCTTCCTGGGTGATGCCGTCGATTTCGAATCCCTGCGCTTCGGCGAAATCGTAGATGTCGTCGATCACGGGGCCGAATTCGTCAACGGCGGTCATCGAATAGGCCTGACGCGCGGCGGCGGGCCGCCCCGAGCGGCCCATCATCGGCTTGATGTCCTGCGCCGGGTCAAGGTTGCGCGCCACGATGAAGAATTCCATTTCCGGCGCGACGACCGGCTGCCAGCCCTGGTCTTCGTACAGCTTGCACACGCGCTTGAGCACGTTGCGCGGCGCAAAGGGGATGGGCCGTTCCTTGCGGTCATAGGCGTCGTGGATCACCTGCAGCGTCCAGTCCGCCGTCCAGGGCGCGGCGGTGGCCGTGCCCATGTCAGGCTTGAGGATCATGTCGCGTTCGATGAAACCTTCCTCGCCCGCGGCTTCGCCCCATTCGCCGGTGATGGTCTGGTAGAAGATCGAATCGGGCAGGTGGAAATAGGCCTGGCGTTCGAACTTGGACGCGGGCACGGCCTTGCCCCGCGCGATGCCCGGCAGATCCGAGATGATGCATTCGACCTCGTCCAGCCGGCGCCCTTCAAGATAGGCGGCGGCGGCGGGGGGCAGGTTGGCGCTGTGATCGCTCATGCGAGCCTCTTTTCCCTGAAGAACCGCGCGAATTGCGCGCCGATCTCGGCGCTGTCCAGCGGCAGATCCAGCCTGGATTGCGCATCGGACACCAGATCGGGGGGCACCACGCCGGGGGCGCGATGGGTGATAAGCGCCTGGGTGAAATCGCGCCGGAATTCCGGGTGCGGCTGCACGGTGTAGGCGTGGCCCGGATAGTGGATCGCCGCATAGGGGCAGACCTCGGACGAGGCGACCACCTCGGCCCCTTCGGGCAGCTGCACCACCTGGTCCTGGTGCCAGGCGTTGACCAGGCGCACCTTGTCCTCGTAGCGGTACAGCGTAGGGCCGACCACCCAGCCCCTGTCGGATTTCTCGACCCGGCCCCCCAGCGCCTGCGCGATGATCTGATGGCCGAAACACACCCCGATCAACGGCTTGCCGCTGGCATGGATGGCGCGGATCAGATCCTCAAGCGGGGCCATCCAGGGGTGGTCTTCGTAGGCGCCGTGGCGCGAGCCGGTGATAAGCCAGCCGTCGGCGTCATCCACCCCGGCGGGAAAGTCGCCGTTCACCACCTTCCAGGTTTCGAAGTCGAAGCCCTGTCCGGCCAGAAGCCGTTCGAACTGCGCGTCGTAATCGCCCACCTCGTCGAGGATGACGTCCGGCACGAGGCCGGGCTGAAGGATGCCGATTTTCATGAATGCACCAATGTTCGTTGATGGCCGGACCCTAGCCGCGCGCCGGGCGCGCGGCAAGTGAAGCCTCAGACCGTGTCCAGATAGATTTCCGCCTGCTCGGCAGGGGACAGTTCGGCCATGTATTGCAGTTCCTGCCGCTTGGTCGCGAGGAAATAGCGGATCAGCCCGGGCGGCAGGATGCGCGGCATGATTTCGCTTTTCTCAAAGGCATCCATGGCGTCCTTCCAGCTGCCGGGGATCAGCGGCAGATCCTGCGCATAGGCGTTGCCGGTGATC
Organism: uncultured Salipiger sp.; assembly: GCA_964022595.1. Taxonomy (GTDB): domain Bacteria; phylum Pseudomonadota; class Alphaproteobacteria; order Rhodobacterales; family Rhodobacteraceae; genus Salipiger. The sequence continues at coordinate 555 of CAXICP010000426.1, read as the reverse complement.
GGGGCGGGCGGTTCGGCCTGATCCTCGATCCCCGTCAGGGCGGCGCCCAGCAGGGTGGCAAGCAGCAGGTAGGGGTTCACGTCGCCCCCCGCCACGCGGTGTTCGATGCGCCGCGCCTTGGTGCTGCCGCCGGGAATGCGAATGGCCGAGGTGCGGTTTTCATAGGCCCAGCAGATGCCGCAGGGGGCATGGTTTTCCGGCACCAGCCGGTCATAGCTGTTCTTGTGCGGGGCAAAGATCAGCGTGCTGTCATGCATCGCGTTCAGCAGGCCGCCGACCGCGTGGCGCAGCTGGTCGGTGCCCTTGGGGCCGCCATCGTCGAAGATGTTGTTGCCGTCTTCGTCCAGCACCGAGAAATGCACATGCATGCCCGATCCGGCGTAATCCTCGTAGGGTTTCGCCATGAAGGACGCGGCAAAGCCGTGGCGCCGGGCCAGCCCGCGCACCAGCATCTTGAACAGCCACGCATCGTCGGCCGCGTGCAGCGCGTCGGCCTGGTGCATCAGGTTGATTTCGAACTGGCCAAGCCCCGCTTCGGAAATCGCCTGGTCGGCG
>CAXICP010000425.1:0-3245 GCA_964022595.1 uncultured Salipiger sp. | reverse complement strand
GTGCTCTACCTCTGAGCTACAGCAGCGCCGTGCACCGTCCGGCGCGCTGTGCCGTGTGGTGTGGGCGGCTCTCTAATGCCAATTTCCGAAGGGCGCAAGCCCAATCTGGACGCTTTTTTGCCGCTGCTTTAAAGAAGGGTCATGGAGCGCAAGACAGGCAATGAAAAAACGGGTGGCACGGGCCGCGATGAGCGGCTCAAAGCGGCGCTGAAGGCGAATCTCGCCCGTAGAAAGGCGCAGGCGAAAGCCCGCGCCGAAACCCCGGCCAAGGGCACGCCCCCCGCCGGACCGAGCAGTGAAAAGGACAAGTAGGATATGGATTCCATCGTCGTCACAGGGGGCGGCCCGCTGTCGGGCCAGATCCCGATCGCGGGCGCCAAGAACGCCTGCCTGCCCCTGATGCCCGCGACGCTGCTGTCGGACGAGCCGCTGACGCTGACCAATGCGCCGCGCCTGTCGGACATCCGCACCATGACGACGCTGTTGCAGTCGCTGGGGGTCGAAGTGCAGGGGTTGCAGGATTCGCAGGTGCTGGCGATGTCCAGCCATTCGCTGACCTCGACCCGCGCCGAATACGACATCGTGCGCAAGATGCGCGCGTCGATCCTGGTGCTGGGCCCGCTCCTGGCGCGCTACGGCCATGCCGAGGTGTCGCTGCCGGGCGGGTGCGCCATCGGCGCGCGCCCCGTCGATCTGCACCTGCGCGCGCTCGAGGCGCTGGGGGCGGAACTGGACCTGCGCGAAGGCTACGTGCATGCCAAGGCGCCGTCGGGCGGGCTGCGCGGGGGGATCATCGAATTTCCCTTTGTGTCCGTGGGCGCGACCGAAAACGCGCTGATGGCGGCAACGCTGGCCAAGGGCACCACGGTGATCAAGCGCGCCGCGCGCGAGCCCGAGATCGTCGATCTGGCGCAATGCCTGCGCAAGATGGGCGCCCGGATCGAAGGCGAGGGCACCGACACCATCACCATCGAAGGCGTTGACCGGCTTGGCGGCGCGACCCACCGCGTGGTCACCGACCGGATCGAACTGGGCACCTACATGCTGGCGCCCGCGTTCTGCGGCGGCGAGGTGGAATGCCTTGGCGGGACGATCGCGCTGGTGCAGTCCTTCTGCGAAAAGCTGGACGCCGCCGGGATCTCGGTCGAAGAGACCGAAGCGGGGCTGAAGGTCGCGCGCAGGAATGGCCGCGTCGCGGCGGTGGATGTCACCACCGAACCCTTCCCCGGCTTTCCCACCGACCTGCAGGCGCAGATGATGGCGCTTTTGTGCACGGCCGAGGGCACATCTGTCCTTGAAGAAAAGATTTTCGAGAACAGGTTCATGCACGCGCCCGAACTGATGCGGATGGGCGCAAGGATCGACGTTCACGGCGGCACCGCGACGGTGACGGGCGTGGACAGGCTGAAGGGGGCCCCGGTCATGGCCACGGACCTGCGCGCAAGCGTATCGCTTATCCTTGCCGGCCTTGCGGCCGAAGGGGAAACGGTGGTGAGCCGCGTCTACCACCTTGATCGCGGATACGAACACGTGGTGCGCAAGCTGTCGGCGGTGGGGGCCAGGATCGAACGGGTGAAGGACACGTGAGCCAGGACGCAAGATTCGAGGATGCCGGCGGCGCTCCGCTGAACCTGGGGGCGATGGACGCCGACGATCTGTCGGTGCTTTCGGCGCTGTTGCAGGATGCGGTCCTGACCGCGGCGGATGTGTCCTGGCAGAAACGGCACCAGCGGCTTGCGCTGCTGGTGAACCGGCTGCGGCGCGAAGACGGCGTGCATGTCGAGCCGCCCGAACGGGTGCGCGCGATGGTGGTGGTCGACAACGTGCTGGGGGTTTCGGCGCAGGGCGTCACGCCGGGCGATGCGGATGCGGTGCTGTCGATCCTGTCCGTGACCTTCGAGCCGGGCGAGGACGGCACCGGCGAGGTGCTGTTCACCCTTGCCGGCGACGGGGCGATCCGCGCCCGCATCGAGGCGCTGGAACTGCGCCTGCGCGACGTGACGCGCCCCTATGCGGCGGTGTCGGGCAAGGCGCCCGACCACGGGCTTTAGGCCCGCCGCCCGGAAACCTCGCGGCGCGGGCTTGCCGCTGCCCGCGCCGCGCCTTAGGACCGGGGCAGCTTGCGAAAGGAGACGCGATGCCTGTCTTTCTCGATACGCACGAACCCGATTTCGAGGTGGAATTCGCGCGCCTGCTGACCGCCAAGCGCGAGGACAGCCCGGATGTGGATGACACGGTCGCCGCGATCATCGCCGACGTGCGCGCGCGCGGCGACGCGGCGCTGCTGGATTACACGGCCAGGTTCGACCGGCTGGACCTGGCCGCCGACCAGCTGGCCTTTACCCCCGAGGAAATCGAAGCCGAATGCGCCCGGGTGCCGGCGGACGAACGCGCCGCGCTGGAACTGGCGGCGGATCGCATCCGCGCCTACCATGTGCGCCAGATGCCCGATGATGCGCGCTGGACCGACCCCGACGGCGCCACGCTGGGCTGGCGCTGGACCGCCGTCGCCGCCGCCGGGCTGTACGTGCCGGGCGGGCTTGCCAGCTACCCGTCGTCGGTGCTGATGAACGCGATCCCGGCCAAGGTGGCGGGCGTGGACCGCCTGTGCATCACGGTGCCCACCCCCGACGGCGCGGTGAACCCGCTGGTGCTGCTGGCGGCGCGCATCGCCGGCGTTGACGAGATCTACCGCCTGGGCGGCGCGCAGGCCATCGCCGCGCTGGCCTATGGCACGCAGACCGTCGCGCCGGTGGACAAGATCACCGGGCCGGGCAACGCCTTTGTCGCCGCTGCCAAGCGGCGCGTGTTCGGCAAGGTGGGCATCGACATGATCGCCGGCCCCTCTGAAATCCTGGTCATCGCCGATGGCGACAACGATCCCGAATTCATCGCCCTTGATCTGCTGAGCCAGGCTGAACACGACGAAAGCGCGCAATCCATCCTGGTCACCACGGATGCGGAATTCGGGCGGGCGATCGCTGCGGAAATCGACCGGCAGCTCGAGGTGCTGGAACGCTCGGCCATCGCCGGGGCCAGCTGGCGCGACTATGGCGCGGTGATCGTGGTGCGCGACCTGGAAGAGGCGGCGGACCTGTCCAACCGCATCGCCCCCGAGCACCTGTAACTGTCCGTCGCCGACCCCGAAGCGCTGTCGGTCCGCATCCGCCACGCCGGGGCGATCTTTCTGGGCCAATGGACGCCCGAGGCGATTGGCGATTACGTGGGCGGGCCGAACCACGTGC
>CAXICP010000424.1:0-3264 GCA_964022595.1 uncultured Salipiger sp. | reverse complement strand
CCGCCGCCGCATAACCGCAGGGGCCCGCGCCGTAGAACAGCACCCGTTCGAATTCGTCGAAGAACCCGTCATCCATCAGCTGGTCGAAAAAGGCATAGATGCGCTCGTCGCGAAACCAGGTGTCGCGCGACGACACCACCACCAATGACGACCAGTTTTCATCTTGCGCCATGTCCCAGCCCAGGGGCGTGGCGGTTTCGGACAGCGCCTCGATCCCCGGCAGGGTTTCGAAGCTGACCAGCAGCGTGTGCCCGCGTTCCACGAATATGCCGTGGTGACGCCGCCCGAGCGGTTCGGCAAAGCCGTCGGCCTCGCCGATCCGCGAGGCGGCCGAGATCCATTTTCCCCTGGGCAACCCGGTCAGGTCGACCGTCGAAAGATCCGTCTGGTCCTGCATCTCAGCCTGCCGATCCGGGCATTTCCTGCCGCGTTTTTGCCGCGTTGGGCCACTGGTCACCTGGCGCGTGCGCCGATTCAATTCAGGAAACAATACCCGCCGCTTTGGGCGAAATTGTGCTCGAATAGCGGAAAACTCTAGCGGCCTTTGCGGTCCGTGGTCGCGATTGTGATCGGGGTTTGGGTGCCCTGTCTTTCATGCAGTACATGAGTATATTGCCGTAATGAATTGAATTTATGTGTATAGTGCGTCGAGCGAACGCTGATCCAAATCAACGCCCGCTGCCACAGAATCATGCCCCGCCCGCGACTTTCGGGGGATTGACCGGCTGGCGCTTGCGGGGCACTTCGGTAGCCAGGGAAGAGGAGAACCCCCATGCAGATCCCCGCGACGATCGACGAGGTGCAGGCCAGCCTTGGCGCGCAGGGGTACGTGTGCGGGCGGGCGCTGGCCACGGTGGTGTTCCTGTCGCTGCGGCTGGGCCGACCCTTGTTCCTTGAAGGCGAAGCGGGCGTGGGCAAGACGGAAATCGCCAAGGCGCTGGCCGCGATGCTGGGGCGGCGGCTGATCCGGCTGCAATGCTACGAGGGGCTGGATATCTCGTCTGCCGTGTACGAATGGAACTTTCCGGCGCAGATGATCGCCATCCGCACCGCCGAGGCGCAGGGCGGGGCCGATCGCGGCGCGCTGCGCAAGGAACTGTTCGGGCCGGAATTCCTGGTGGAACGCCCGCTTCTGCAGGCGATGCGCCCGGATGAAAACGGCGCGCCGGTGCTGCTGATCGACGAGCTGGATCGCGCAGACGAGCCGTTCGAGGCGTTCCTGCTGGAGGCGCTGAGCGAGTTCCAGGTCACCATCCCCGAACTGGGCACCATCACGGCCCCCGAGCCGCCCATCGTCATCCTGACATCCAATCGCACCCGCGAGGTGCATGACGCGCTCAAACGCCGCTGTCTCTATCACTGGGTCGACTACCCCGATTTCGACCGCGAGGTCGAGATCCTGCGCGCCCGCGAGCCGGGCATGGCCGAACGGCTGAGCCACGAGATCGTGGCCTTTGTACAGGCGCTGCGCACCGAGGACATCTTCAAGAAGCCGGGCGTTGCGGAAACCATCGACTGGGCGAAATGCCTGCTGGCGCTGGACGTGATCGACCTGTCGCCGCAGGTGATCTCGGACACGCTGGGCGCGATCCTGAAATATCAGGACGACATCGCGAAAATACAGGGCTCGGAAGCGGCGAAGCTGCTGCGCGAGGCGCAAGCGGGGTTGGAACCGGGCTGAGCCGGTTGCACAGTGGCGCGCAAAGGGGCATGTGCCCCCAATGAACATGTGCGGAGTGGCGTGATGGCGAAGAAACCCGGTGGCAGCGGCGGCAAGCCCCCGGCTGGCAAGACTCCGTCTGGAAAATCCCCATCCGGCAAGACCCCGACGGGCAAGAACACCTCGGGGCGCGGGCAGCGCGACCTCAAGGTCAAGGTCAAGACGGCGCGCGGGCGCAAGCTTAGCTCGACCATGTGGTTGCAGCGCCAGCTGAACGATCCTTACGTCAAGCGCGCGCAGACGGATGGCTACCGCGGGCGCGCCGCCTATAAGATCCTGGAACTGGATGAAAAATACCGCTTTCTTGTGCCGGGCGCGCGGGTGGTCGATCTTGGCTGCGCGCCGGGGGGCTGGTGCCAGGTCGCCGTGCCCCGGGTGAACGCGCTTGGCGAACGTTCGGGCAAGGCGCAGGGCTTTGTTCTGGGCGTGGATCTGCAAGAGGTGGTGCCCATCGCCGGCGCGCAGATCCATCAGCTTGATTTCATGGAAGACGGCGCCGACGACAAGGTCAAGGAATGGCTTGGCGGGCGGGCGCATGTGGTGATGTCGGATATGGCGGCATCGTCCTCGGGGCACAAGCAGACCGACCACCTGCGCATCATCGCTTTGTGCGAGGCGGCGGCGCAGCTGGCCTTTGACGTGCTTGAACCCGGGGGGACCTTCGTGGCCAAGGTGCTGGACGGCGGGGCGGAACACAGCCTTCAGGCGTTGCTCAAGCAGCGGTTCGAAAAGGTGGCGAACGTCAAACCCCCGGCAAGTCGTTCGGATTCCTCGGAAAAATTCGTCGTGGCGACCGGTTTTCGCGGCCTCGCAGACGACGCCTAGGCGGGGGCGGGCCGGCGGCATCGCGGATGTGCGATGCGCTCTTGTTCCCACCCGTTTCCTGCCGCACCCTGCGCGCGAACAACGCGTCGGGACAGGCCATGGGCACCATTCTTTGTTACGGGGACAGCAACACGCATGGCACGATGCCGATGCGCCTTGCGGGGCTGTCCGAACGCCTGCCGCTGGCCGACCGCTGGCCCGGCGTCGCCGCCGCGGCGCTTGGCACCGCCCATGAACTGATCGCCGAGGGCTTGCCCGGGCGCACCACCGTGCATGACGATCCCGTCGAAGGCGGGTGCCGCAACGGGCTGGCGGTGCTGCCCGCCATCCTGCACAGCCACAAGCCGCTGGATCTTGTGGTGCTGATGCTGGGGACCAACGATCTCAAACCCCGCTTTTCGGTCACCGCCTGGGACATCGCGCGCTCGGTCGAGCGGCTGGTTGCCTGCGTGCGCGCCGAGCAGGTGGCGCGCGACGTGATGGTGGTGTGCCCCGCGCCGGTTCGAGAAACCGGCACGCTGGCCGATGTCTTTGCCGGGGCCGAAACGCGCCAGCAGGGGCTGGAGCCGTTGATGCGCGCCATGGCGGCGCGGCTGGGCTGCGCCTATGTGGCGGCGCAGGACCACGTTTCGGTGTCCGCGCGCGACGGGGTGCATTGGGATGCGCCGGCCCATGCGGATTTCGGCGCCGTGATGGCCCGGGAAATCCTGCTGACGCTG
>CAXICP010000423.1:0-3275 GCA_964022595.1 uncultured Salipiger sp. | reverse complement strand
CCGCGCCGCCAAGGGCCCCTATATCCTTGAGGTCAAGACCTACCGCTATCGCGGCCACTCCATGTCCGACCCCGCGAAATACCGTACCCGCGAAGAGGTGCAGAAGATGCGCGACGAACGCGACCCGATCGAGGCCGTGCGCAACCTGTTGCTGACCGGCAAACATGCCAGTGAAGAGGACCTGAAAGCCATCGACAAGGACATCAAGAAAGTCGTGAACGACAGCGCCGAATTCGCCAAGGAAAGCCCCGAGCCCGCGCTCGACGAGCTGTGGACCGACATCTATTCCGACGACGTGCCCCAGGGCGACGCGATCGACGCCTGAGGCAGGAGGACGACCGAAAATGGCAACACAGATTCTGATGCCCGCGCTTTCTCCGACGATGGAGGAAGGCACGCTGGCGAAATGGCTGGTCAAGGAAGGCGACACCGTCTCTTCCGGCGACATCCTGGCCGAGATCGAAACCGACAAGGCGACGATGGAATTCGAAGCCGTCGATGAAGGCATCGTCGGCAAGATCCTGGTCGACGAGGGCACCGAGGGGGTCAAGGTCAACACCCCCATCGCGGTGATGGTCGAGGAAGGCGAAAGCGTCGATGACGCCGAAGCCGCCCCTGCCCCCGAAACCGCCGATACGGGCGCTGCGACCCCCGACGCCCCGGCCGATGCGGTCCCCGCATCCGCCCCGGCCACGCCCAAGGCCCGCGCCGTCGAACCCGACTGGCCCGAAGGCACCGAGATGAAATCGCAGACCGTGCGCGAAGCGCTGCGCGACGCGATGGCCGAGGAAATGCGCGCCGACCCCAACGTCTTCGTCATGGGCGAGGAAGTGGCCGAGTATCAGGGCGCCTACAAGGTGACGCAGGGCCTGCTGGACGAATTCGGCAGCAAGCGCGTCGTCGACACGCCCATCACCGAACACGGCTTTGCCGGCATCGGCGTGGGCGCGGCCTTTGGCGGGCTGCGGCCGATCGTCGAATTCATGACGTTCAACTTCGCCATGCAGGCGATCGACCAGATCATCAACTCGGCGGCCAAGACGCTGTACATGTCCGGCGGCCAGATGGGCGCCCCCATGGTGTTCCGCGGCCCCAACGGCGCCGCCGCCCGCGTGGGCGCGCAGCACAGCCAGGATTACGCGGCATGGTACGCGATGATCCCCGGGCTCAAGGTCGCGATGCCCTATTCGGCGGCGGATGCGAAGGGCCTGCTGAAATCGGCGATCCGCGATCCCAACCCGGTGATCTTCCTGGAAAACGAAATCCTTTACGGGCGCAGCTTCGACGTGCCGGTACTGGATGATTTCACCGTGCCCTTCGGCAAGGCCAAGATCAGCCGCGCCGGCACGGACGTGACCATCGTCAGCTTCGGCATCGGCATGACCTATGCGCTGGAAGCGGCTGAAAAGCTTGCAGAAGACGGCATCGACGCCGAGGTGATCGACCTGCGCACGCTGCGCCCGCTCGATTACGGCACGGTCATCGATTCGGTGAAAAAGACCAACCGCTGCGTCACCGTCGAGGAAGGCTTCCCCGTGGGGTCCATCGGCAACCATCTGGGCGCCTACATCATGCAGAACGCCTTTGATTATCTGGACGCCCCGGTGATCAACTGCACCGGCAAGGACGTGCCGATGCCCTACGCGGCCAACCTGGAAAAGCACGCGCTGCTGACCACGGCCGAGGTCATCGACGCGGTCAAGCAGGTCACCTACCGGTGAGGCTGAACCCCGTCATCACATGCCTCGCCTTCGCGGCGGGGCTGCTCGTGGGTCACTCGACAGAGGCGATCCGCGAGCTGATGCGGGACGAGAAAACCAATGAATACGCGGCCATGGACGAGGCGCGCCTGACGGGCGAAAACCGCGCCCTGTCGCGCCTGGCGCTTGCGGCGCTGCGCGGACAGGACCGGGACCGGGTGGTTTCGCTGCTCGACGAGGCATCGCTGTCGCGCTTCGACCGGGGGCAGGACATCGTGATCGCCCAGGTGCTCGACCAGCCCGGGCAGATCGCCTTCACCTTCCGGGACGGCCGCTTGAACGAGATACGGAACGATTGCGCAGAGGCCAAGGATCGCTGCGCCGAAACGGGAGGATCCCCCAGTGCCGATTGAAATCCTGATGCCCGCCCTCTCGCCGACCATGGAGGAAGGCACGCTGGCCAAGTGGCTGGTGAAGGAAGGTGACACCGTCAGCTCTGGCGACATTCTCGCCGAGATCGAAACCGACAAGGCGACCATGGAATTCGAAGCCGTCGACGAGGGCACGATCGGCAAGATCCTGATCGACGCCGGCTCTGAAGGCGTCAAGGTCAACACCCCCATCGCCGTGATGCTTGAAGAAGGCGAAAGCGCCGATGACATCGGCAGCGTCTCGACCGAGCCCAAGCCGGTGGACCAGCCGACCGAAACCGCGCCCGCCGCCCCCGCCGAAGCAACCGCAGGCGGCTATTCCGGCGAAGAAGCCGCGCCGAAATCCGCCGGGAACGCATCGGCGGGCGGCAAGCGCATCTTTGCGACGCCGCTGGCCCGGCGCATCGCCGCCGACAAGGGGCTGGACCTTGGCCAGGTAAAGGGCTCGGGCCCGCATGGCCGCATCGTCAAGGCCGACGTGGAAGCCGCGCAGCCCGGCAAGGCCGAAGCGCCCAAGGCCCAGGCAGCCCCCGCCCCCGAGGCGAAGAAGGCCGACGCCACCGTCATGCCCGCCGGCCCCTCGGCCGATGCGGTGCGCAAGATGTACGAAGGGCGCGAGTACGAAGAGGTCAAGCTGGACGGCATGCGCCGCACCGTCGCCAGCCGCCTGACCGAAGCCAAGCAGACCATCCCGCATTTCTACCTGCGCCGCGACATCAAGCTGGACGCGCTGCTGAAATTCCGCAGCCAGCTGAACAAGCAGCTGGAAGGGCGCGGCGTGAAGCTGTCGGTCAACGATTTCGTCATCAAGGCCTGCGCGCTGGCGCTGCAATCGGTGCCCGACGCGAACGCCGTCTGGGCCTCTGACCGGGTGCTCAAGCTCAAGCCGTCGGACGTGGCGGTAGCCGTGGCGGTCGATGGCGGGCTGTTCACCCCCGTGCTCAAGGACGCCGAGATGAAGTCGCTTTCGGCGCTTTCGGCGGAAATGAAGGACCTGGCCAAGCGCGCCCGCGATCGCAAGCTTGCACCGCATGAATATGTGGGCGGCAGCTTCGCGGTGTCCAACCTTGGCATGTTCGGCATCGACAATTTCGACGCGGTCATCAACCCGCCGCACGGGGCGATCCTGGCGGTCGGCGCGGGC
>CAXICP010000422.1:0-3299 GCA_964022595.1 uncultured Salipiger sp. | reverse complement strand
CGGTGGTGTCAGCCAGTTCGATCAGCCCGTCGCCGGTGACCGTGTCGAAGTTTTCCGGATCGACCCGGAATTCCGTGTGCCGCACGAAGCGGGCAGAGCCGAACAGCAAGGTGTCGGCCATGATGCCGGTCTGGAAATCCAGCGTCCAGCTTGACGGCGTCTTGACCTCGGTCGTGCCGTCGCCGTCCAGCAGCGGGAGCGACACGTCGGGCACCCCGTCGCCGTTGACATCCACCGGGATGGCCGGGCCGGATTCGCGGGTCTTCATGTCGTGCGAGATGGCTGAATTGTAGGTCAGCGCCACGCGCAGCGCGATGTCCGGGATCTCGTAGGCGACGCCGGCGACGTAGCCCATGGCGAAATCCTCTTCGAGGTTCACGGTATAGCCGCTGACCGCGCCATAGGCCGCGCCCTGCAGGTGGATCCTGCCTTCGGCCTGTTGCAGGCGCACGCCGCCGAAGGCGCTGAAATTGTCGTTGAACTGGTACTTCGCCAGCGCTGTCAACGCATGGGTCGATGCCTGCGCGGTCGTGCCTCCGAACGGGACGTTGTCATCCTGGTAGGCGACATCGGCGCCGAAGGGGCGGTCATAGATCAGCCCCAGCGCCCAGGCGTCGGTCAGGTCGTATTTCAACCCGAAGGACGGCAGATAGAACCCGCTTGCAACGTCGTCCAGCGACTGGTCGGGAAACGGCGGGCTTTCGTTGCGCCCCGTCAGGCGCGGGTCGACATAGGCCAGGCTGAATTCGAAATGGTTTCCCGTCTCGTACAGAATCATGGCCGATTGCGTTGTGTGTTCGATGCCGCCAGCCTGCACGGCCCCTGCGGCAAGGGCCAGACATGCGGCCCCCTTAAGCGACGTCGTCATCACCCTCCTCCCTTGTTCGTGATGGTCCTCCGGGGATCACGGTAGCGATGCGCCGATTTGCCGGTCAATTCTTGACCGAGCGTAAGGCAGTGCGAAGCGCCGTCACGTCACGACGCCGGGGTTGCCGGCTTGCGGCGGGTTTCCTTGAGGATATTCACGTAGTTCGCTCCGAAGATGATCAGCGCGCCCAGAAAGACAAATGGGTCGGGCTTTTCACTATAAAGCGCAATTCCCAGCAGGGCCGCAAGCGGAAGGCGAGTGAAATCTATCGGAATGACCACCGTTGCCGGCGCCAGGCGCAACGCGGTGGTCAGGCAGAAATGCGCGATCAGCCCGGCCAGCGCGATCACCGCGACAAAGGGCCAGCTTTGCGCCGAGGGCAGCGCGATATCGCCGTCGAACCCGGCGCAGACCAGCCCGAATCCGGCCTGCATCAGCGTCAGCCAGAACAGGATGCAGGCGGTGGTTTCGGTGCGGGTCAGGCGGCGGGTGAACACCGCCGATCCGGCAAAGCCGACCGCCGCGCCGGCTGCGGCCAGCAGCCCCGGCGACAGCGTTTCCGGCGAGGGGCGCGCGACCACCAGGATGCCGATGAACCCCACGGCGGCGGCAAAGGCCCGGGCGCCGGTGATCCGTTCGCCCAATACCAGCGGCGAAATCAGGATGACCCAAAGCGGCGAGGTGAATTCCAGGGCGAACACCTGCGCCAGCGGAATTGATGCCACGGCAAAGAACCACAGGTTCTGCCCGGTGAAATGGCTCAGGTTGCGCAGGGCATGCAGCCCCATGCGGCGGCGCGTGACCTGCGCGTGGCTTCGCGTCACGGTCAGGGCGACGACAACGATCACGAAGCCGATGACCGAGCGGTAGAACATGATCTCGAACGTATCAAGATCCAGGCTGACCGCCCGCCCCGCAATGGCCATGGCGGTGAAGGATACGACCGATCCGCTCATCCACAGGACGGCCTGGAAGGTCGGGGTCATGCTGCGGCGGCCCGCAGCAGGGGCGTGGCCTTGCGTCGGGTGTGGCCCGTGGTGGGGCAGGTTGCGCCGGTGTCGGTCATGGCGTGTCTCCTCTCGCGCCGGGGTGAACCGGCGCCGGGGCGCCCGTTCGGTGGCGACACTGGCGCGGGGCGCGGCGAAGGGCAAGGCATGACAAAGGCTTAATCAAGCCCGGCCGCATTGCCCGTCGCCCGCAGGTCTTCGAACCCGGTCAGCCGCCGCGAGTTCGGGCCAAGAAAGCCGGCGTTCTTGCGGGCCATCGCCTCCAGCAGCCGATCCATGGTGTGATAATCCGAATTGCCCTTGGAATACCCGCCCGAGGTCACGGCCCAGGCGACCTTGGCATAAAGCGCGGGGGTGTAGCGGTAGTGCAGCAGCGGGATCAGCATGCGGGGCGACAGCGGGCGCGAAATTTCATGCGATGACAGGTACCACGTGCCGCGCTGCCACTTCTGCAGGACCGGCTTGACGAACCGCCCCGAGGGCGATTTGCGCGCGCCCAGCCATTTCAGCTTGAGCCGGGTCTTGAGCGGCAGGGGCGCCAGCCCGTCGATCATCGACCGGTTCAGACGCGAGCGCGCGCCGGCGTAGCGGTGGCGCGGCATCCCGCCCCCCCGAAGCGAGAAATGCCGCGCCCCGTCGAAATACCAGGTGCCGTTGCGGGGATCATCCGATCCGGGCGCGCCGGGCGCCAGGTCGGACACATGCGCCGGGTAAAGGTCGATCATTCCGCCCCAGGCGCCGGATTCGCCGCGCGCGTCCAGCCGGGCGCAAAGATCGGGCAGGCTGCGCCCCGCAGGCAGGCAGGCGAATTCGTCGATGTCGCATTGCACCATCCAGCGCCCGTCGCAGAACCGGTTCGCCAGCGCGCTGCGCCACAGGTGGATCTGCCGGTAGTCGCTGCTGCGCACGGTGGGGGGGCGTTCGGCTTCGGGCACGCTGTCACCGTACCGGCGCCCGCTTTGCAGCAGCATCACGTCCGGCTGATCGCGCAGCAGATCGGCCGAAGCGTCGTCGGACCGGTCATCCAGCAGGATGAACCGCGCAACCCCAAGCGCGCGGTAATGGTCCAGAAAGGCGGGCAGAAGGTAGGATTCATTGCGAAAGACCGACACGAGGCTTAGCCCCGGTCGGTCCGTCAGCTCGTTGCCGACGATGGCGATGTCGCCGGGCTCGGGGGCGTAAAGGCCCACGCCTCACTCCCCCTCGATGGTGCTCGGCGGTCTCGCCGTGCTCTCATCGGTGCACCGGTTGATGCCCTTGACCTCGTTGATGATCCGCGTGGCGGTTTCGCCCAGGAATTCGTGGCTGAACGGGTAGTAATCCGCCGTCATGCCATCCACGCTTGTCACCGCCCGCAGCGCGCAGGCGTAATCATAGGTGCGCCCGTCGCCCATCACGCCCACGGTGCGCACCGGCAGGATCGC
>CAXICP010000421.1:0-3311 GCA_964022595.1 uncultured Salipiger sp. | reverse complement strand
GTCAGATTCGACATCAGGCACACCAGCCCGGCCCATTCATGGGTGATGGTCAGATCGCGCCAGGCGGGGAACATGGCGGCGAAATCGGACCGGATGCGCTGCGCGATGCGCCGCTCGGCGCCCGGCGTTGCGGTCAGCCCGCCCCGCATGCCGAACAGAAAGCGCCCGTCCGGCATCAGCCGGAAGTAATGCAGCAGGACCCGCGTGTCATAGGCCATCTGCTGCGACGTCCAGCCCTGCGCGCGGCGCAGATCGTCCGGGACCGGTTCGGTCACGATGACGCTGGACTGCACCGGCAGGTAGCGCGCGCGCAACCAGTCGGGCAGGTCTTCCGAGGAATAGCCGTTGGTCGCAAGGATGACCCGGTCGGCGGTGACGACGCCCTGCGGCGTGGTCAGTTGCCACTTGCCGTTCCGGCGCAGCGCCGTGACGGGGCTGTTGCCATGCAGCGTCGCGCCCGCCTGCTGCGCCGCCCGGGCCAGGCCCGCGTGGTATTTGCGAGGGTTGAGCGCAAAGCCGATGGGGGTCGTGAGCGCGCCGAAGAACGGCCCGCCAAGCCCCTCGGCGGCCATTTCTTCCATCTCGATCAGGCGCGGGGTGACGCCGTAATCTTCTTCGATGCCGCTGGCGGCGGCGCGCAGGCGGGCAAAGGCGCGCGGGGAATGCGCAATAAGCGTCTCGCCCCTGGAATGGGTGTCGGCGTCGATGCCGTTTTCGGAAATCAGCCGGGCGGCGGTGGCGACGGCGGCCTTTTCGGTTTCGCGCCAGCCGCGCACGCCGGCGGCGCCCACCTGCCGGCGCAATTGGCGCGACGTGGCCTTGGCCCCGCCAAGGCAGCAGAAACCGCCGTTGCGCCCCGACGCGCCGTAGCCGGGGTGTTCGGCTTCCAGCAAGGTGACCTCGGCCCCGTCCTGCGCCAGGTGAAGCGCGGCGGACAGCCCGGTGAAGCCGCCGCCGATGATGGCGATTTGCGTCGACCGGTCGCCCGGCAGCGCTGGCCAGTCCATCGGGGCAAGCGTTTCGGCCCACCAGCAGGCCCCTTGTGGCCCGTAGGCGCGCGGCTCGTAGATGCGCTGCATGGCGTCAGGCGGTCCGTGCCGCTTGCTGCTCGTCCCTCGCCTGCGTCACGGCGGCGCGCTTGGTAAGGACCGAGGCGGTGATGACGCCGATGGTGACGATGCCGATCAGCAGCGTGGACAGCGCGTTGATCTGCGGGCTGACGCCAAGGCGCACCGCCGAAAAGATCTTGATCGGCAGGGTGGTCGCGCTGGGGCCGGTGGTGAAGCTGGCGATCACCAGATCATCCAGCGACAGGGTGAAGGCCAGCAGCCAGCCCGAGATGACGGCCGGCGCGATGATCGGAAGCGTGACGAGGCGGAACGCCTCGAACGGGGAACAGCCAAGGTCCAGCGCGGCCTCTTCGAGCGAGCGGTCGAAACTGGTCAGTCGCGAGGACACCACCACCGACACGTAGCACATGGAAAAGGTGGTATGCGCCAGCACGATGGTGAACACGCCCCGGTCCAGCCCGATGCCGATGAACAAGAGCAGCAGCGACAGGCCGGTGATGACCTCGGGCATGACCAGCGGCGCGTAGATCATGCCGGAAAACAGCGTGCGCCCGTGAAAGCGCCCGGCGCGCACCAGCACATAGGCCGCCATGGTGCCCAGCACCGTCGCCAGCGTCGACGAGAACACCCCGACCTTGAGCGTGACCCAGGCCGCATCCAGGAATTCCTGGTCACGGAACAGTTCCGCGTACCACTTGGTGGAAAAGCCCGCCCAGACGGTGACAAGCCGGCTTTCGTTGAAGCTGTAGACCACCAGCAGGATCATCGGCAGGTACAGGAACGCGAAGCCAAGGCTCAGCGAGGTGGCATTGAACCAGCTGAAGCGTTTCATCCTTCGGCCTCCCGTGCCTTTTGTTCATTGCGCTGGAACAGCACGATGGGAACGATCAGGATCAGCAGCAGGATCACCGCCACCGCCGAGGCGACGGGCCAGTCGCGGTTGTTGAAGAATTCCTCCCACAGGACCTTGCCGATCATCAGCGTGCTGGACCCGCCCAGCAGCGACGGGATGACGAATTCGCCAAGCGCCGGGATGAAGACAAGGAAGCAGCCGGCGATGATGCCGCTGCGCGACAGCGGCCATGTCACCAGCCAGAACGCGGTGAAGCGCGAACAGCCCAGGTCTTCGGCGGCCTCAAGCAGGGATTCATCCAGCTTTTCCAGCGCCGAATAGATCGGCAGCACCATGAAGGGCAGATAGGTATAGACGATGCCGATATAGACCGCTGTCGGCGTGTTCATGATCTGCAGCGGCGTGTCGATCACCCCGAGCCACAGCAGCAGGCTGTTCAGGCTGCCTTCGTTCGACAGGATGCCCATCCACGAATAGACCCGGATCAGGAAGCTGGTCCAGAACGGCAGGATCACCAGCATCAGCAGCGTCGGGCGCCAGGCGTGATCGGCGCGGGCCATGCCGTAGGCCATGGGATAGCCCACCGCCAGCGTGATCAGCGTCGACGTCGCGGCGATCTGCAGGGAACTGAGATAGCTTTTCCAGTAAAGATCATCGGTGGCGAGAAAGGCGAAATTCTCGAAATCGAGGTTCGCGAAGAAATCCAGCAGCCCGGCAAGACCTTCGGTAAGGTCCAGCTGCGGCATGTAGGGCGGGCGGGCCAGCGCGATGTCCGACAGCGCGATCTTGAGCACGATCAGGAACGGCACCAGGAACAGCGCCAGCAGCCACAGGTAGGGGATGGCGATAAGGACGGCCTTGCGCATGGATCAGTCCTGCAGCACGACGCCTGCGGTTTCGGAAAAGCCGATCCACACCTCGTCTTCCCAGGTGATATGACGGTTGGCAAGGCGGCGGGCGTTGACCATCTGGGCCTTGACCATGGTGCCGTTCGCCAGTTCGACGTGAAAGGTCGAGATGTTGCCAAGATAGGCGATGTCGATGACCTTGCCCTTGTAGACATTGGGGCGGTCGGGCTTTTCCGCGTCGATGGTGACCTTTTCGGGGCGAATGGAAAAGGTCACCCTGTCGGATATGGCGGGATCGCCGTTGGCGGCGATGATCGGGGGCTGACCGCTGGCCCAGTCGATCAGGATGCCGCCGGGCTTGACCTTTGGCGCAGGCGCGGGGGCCGGCGCGGGCGCGGTGCGCGCGGCGGCGTATTCTGCGGGCGAGGGCGGCGGCAGGCGGCGCGGCGCGGTTTCGCGCGGCCCCATGAAGCGGCGGAACAGCCTGTCATACAGCCAGTCGCCCTTGCGGTCGGGCGCGGGAAGGCGCTGCGTCGTGGC
>CAXICP010000420.1:0-3314 GCA_964022595.1 uncultured Salipiger sp. | reverse complement strand
GCGCATCGGCCTGCTCAACGTCGGCACCGAAGAGCACAAGGGCCGCGCCGAGCTGAAGCAGGCGCATGAACTGATCACCGCGCAGGCCGAAACCAGCGGGTTCGAATTCGTCGGCTTCGTCGAAGGCGGCGACATTTCCGGCAGCCGCTGCGACGTGATCGTCACCGACGGCTTTACCGGCAACATCGCGCTCAAGACCGGCGAGGGCACCGCCTCGCTTATCGGGCAGTTCCTGCGCGAAGCCTTTGCCTATTCGCCGCTGTCCCGCGTGGCCGCCTTGCTGGCGCTGACCTCGCTCAAGCGGCTTCAGGCGCGGATCGATCCGCGCCGCAAGAACGGCGGCGTCTTCCTTGGGCTGAACGGCACGGTGGTGAAAAGCCACGGCGCCGCGGATGCGACAGGTGTGGCGGCGGCGGTTGAACTGGCCTACGATCTGGCGCAATCGGGCTTCGGCGACAGGCTGGCCGCCCGCATTGCCTCGGCCGCGAGCGCCGCCGCCGAAAAGGCCGCCGCGAACGAAGCCTCCGACCAGCAGAAAGACGGAACGCATTCATGACCATACGGGCGCAGGTGGCAGGGGTCGGGCACTATCTGCCGGAACGTGTCATGCCGAATTCCGAGCTGGAAAAGACGCTCGACACCTCGGACGAATGGATTCGCACGCGGTCGGGGATCGAACGGCGCCACATCGCCGCCGAGGGGGAAACCACCTCGCAGATCGCCGCCCTTGCCGCCCGCCGCGCGCTTGAGGATGCGGGCCTTGGCCCCAACGATCTGGACGCGCTGATCGTCGCCACATCGACCCCCGACCTTACCTTTCCGTCCGCCGCCACCATGGTGCAGGCGCAGATCGGCATGGAACATGGCTTTGCCTTCGACGTGCAGGCGGTCTGCGCCGGTTTCGTCTACGCGCTGGCCAACGCCAACGCGCTGATCGTGTCGGGCACGGCGCGCCGGGTGATGGTGATCGGGGCGGAAACCTTTTCGCGCATTCTTGACTGGAACGACCGCGCCACCGCGGTGCTGTTCGGCGACGGCGCGGGCGCGCTGATCCTCGAGGCGGGCACCGGCGCGGGCACCCCCGAAGACCGGGGCGTGCTGTCGGTCGATCTGAATTCCGACGGGCGCTACCGCGATCTGCTGTATGTGGATGGCGGCGTCAGCACCAAATCCATCGGCTACCTGCGGATGGAAGGCAAAGAAGTGTTCCGCCACGCGGTCGCCAAGCTGGCTGCATCGGCCGAGGCGGCGATGGAAAAGGCCGGCGTCAGCGCCGACCAGGTCGACTGGGTCGTGCCGCACCAGGCCAACATCCGCATCATCCAGGGCACCGCCAAGAAGCTGGGCCTGCCGATGGACAAGGTCGTGGTGACCGTGCAGGACCATGGCAACACCTCTGCCGCGTCGATTCCGCTGGCGCTTTCGGTGGGCTGCCAGCAGGGCAAGATCAAGCGCGGCGACCTTCTGGTGACCGAAGCGATCGGCGGCGGGCTCGCCTGGGGCGCGGTCGTGATCCGCTGGTAGGCCGTTCAGGGGCTTTTCGGCATCTTGCGCCGCCGATCCAAGCCCCTGATATTGACTCGGAAATTTCCGCGCGCCTATGCTGCGACAAACTCCGGGAGGACGGTCATGAGTGAAAAGACACTGACGCGAATGGATCTGAGCGAAGCGGTCTTCCGCGAGGTCGGGTTGTCGCGCAACGAAAGTGCCGAGCTGGTGGAAGCCGTGCTTCAGCAGATGTCCGACGCCCTGGTGCGCGGCGAGCAGGTCAAGATATCGTCCTTCGGCACCTTTTCGGTGCGCGCCAAGGCGGCCCGGGTCGGGCGCAATCCCAAGACCGGCGAAGAGGTGCCGATCCAGCCGCGCCGGGTGCTGACCTTCCGCCCCTCGCACCTGATGAAGGATCGCGTCGCGTCGGGCAACAAAACCTGAAACCGGGGCGCAGGCGGCGCCCCGCCCCGCGCCGCCGCGACCGGCGGGCATCTTAAGGACCACACCACATGAGCAAGTCCCGCGACGCCTTCCGCACCATTTCCGAAGTCGCCGAGCTGCTGGACACCCCCGCGCATGTGCTGCGCTTCTGGGAAAGCAAGTTCACCCAGGTCAAGCCGGTCAAGCGCGCCGGCGGGCGGCGCTATTACCGCCCCGGGGATATCGCGCTGCTGGCGGGCATCAAGAAGCTGCTGCACGAGGACGGGCTGACCATCAAGGGCGTGCAGAAAGTGCTGCGCGAACAGGGGGTCAAGCATGTGGCGACCCTTGTGCCCCTGCCGATCGACGCGGACGCCGAGAAAATCGAAGACGCACCCTTTGCCGAGGTCGCGCCGGAAACCGCTACGGTGCTTCCGTTTGCCCCGGCTGAAAGCGACGCTGGCGAACCCGAACCGCAGCAGACCCTGTTTCCCGCCGATGCGCCCGAAGCCGAAGACGCCGCTGCCGCCCTGCCCGATTTCCTTTCGCATTCTCTTGAAGCGCGCCGCGAAGATCCGCTTCCCGAGCAGGACGCCGCCCCGACCGAAGCGCCCGAAGACGATAATGCCCCTGCGCAGGCCCCCGAATCCGAAGCCCCCGCAGAGGTAGAAGAGACGCCCGAATCCGCCGACGTCTTCGCAGATTCCGCAGACGCGCCTGACGACGAGTCGTCCACGGGTGGGGATTTGGACAACGCCGAAGATGACGCCGAGGCCGCGCTCGCGGCAGCCCCCCTCGCCGAGCCGGAACCGCTTGCCGATCCGGAACCCGACGAAGAATCCTTCGCACCGGCTGAACTCGAATCGCCCCCCGCTGACCTGCCCGTCGTAGATACCGACAATTCGCAAGACACTGAATCGCTCGAAACCGACGCGCTGCCTGCCGAGCCAGAGCCGCAGGCGCCCGAACCAGAACCGCAAGCTGCCCCGGAACCAGAGCCGCAAGAGCCCGCCGAACCCGCGCCTGAACCCGACCCAGCACCGCTCGCAGACGCCGACTCGGCCCAACCCGAACCCGAACCCGCACCGCAAGCGCCCCCCGCCGTCATTCCCGACATCCCCGAAGCCGGGGACATGCCCGGCGGCGTTGCCGGCATGCTGTCGCATCTTGCCGGGATCGACCGGCTGAGCGCCGAGCAAAGCCAGCGGATCGCCCCCCACCTGGCAGCGCTGCGCCAGTGGCTTGATGGCCAGGACGACCACGGGCGAACATGATCTGCACCTTCGGTGAAAAAACACGCAGATCGGGGGTTGCCCCTGCCCGGAAAACAAGTATGAAACGGCGCTACAAGTCGGGCTATAGCGCAGCCTGGTAGCGCGTCCGTCTGG
The DNA here is from genome assembly GCA_964022595.1 of uncultured Salipiger sp. Classification (GTDB taxonomy): domain Bacteria; phylum Pseudomonadota; class Alphaproteobacteria; order Rhodobacterales; family Rhodobacteraceae; genus Salipiger. Next base: position 15 of record CAXICP010000420.1, on the reverse strand, counting down.
GGGACGGAAGGTCGC
>CAXICP010000419.1:0-3320 GCA_964022595.1 uncultured Salipiger sp. | reverse complement strand
ATGCCGAAGGTCAGCAGCAGCAAATAGCCCGTCACCACCGGCGGCAGGATTAGCGGCAGATGCACCAGCCCGTTCAGCAACTGCTTGCCCGGAAACGACCAGCGCGCCAGCGCGTAGGCGGTCAGGATGCCCAGCGGCAGCCCGCCAAGCGTCGCCCACAGCGCCACCTTGAGCGACAGCGCCACCGCCTGCCATTCTTCGGGGCCCAGCCACGTCATTCGCCGCCAAGCACCGCAAAGCCCTGGGCCTCGAAGGCCGCGCGCGCTGATGGGCTGCGCAGGAAGTTAAGGAAATCAAGCGAATCTGCGCCGTTGACCGCCGCCACCGGGTAGACGATCGGCGCGTGGCTTTCGGGCGGAAACGTGCCCAGCACGCGCACCCGGGGTTCGGCCTGCGCATCGGTGGCATAGGTGATGCCCAGCGGTGCCTCGCCCGAAGCGACCAGCGCCAGCGCGGCGCGCACGTTGTCCGCCTGCGCGACACGCGGGGCCACGCCCTGCCACAGGCCAAGCGATTCAAGCGCGGCCTTGCCGTAGATCCCGGCGGGCACCGCATCGACCAGCGCCATGGCAAGGCGTCCCTCGCCCAGCATCGCGGGCAGGTCCAGGTCGGGGGTGATCGCCACCGGATCGCCGCCTGTCGCGATCAGCACCAGCGTGTTGCCCAGCAGGTCGCGCCGGCTGGCCGGATCGACAAGGCCTTGCGCCTCAAGCCGGTCCATCCAGTCGGTGTTGGCCGAGATGAACACATCCGCCGGGGCGCCCGCCTCGATCTGGCGGGCCAGCGCCGACGATCCCGCAAGCGACACCACCGCCCGGTTGCCCGTTGCCTCGGCGTAACGCGCGGCAACCTCGTCAAGCGCGGTCTTGGTGCTTGCCGCCGCGAAAACGGTGACGGTCTGCGCCGACGCGGCAGAGGCGCAAAGCATCAGCAGCGCGGCAAGTCGGCGGGCGGGCATGGTGTTTTCTCCAACCGGGGTGAACGGCCGCAGTGTCTTGGATCGGCCTTGCACATGCAAGCGGCGCGGGCTTGACTGGCCGGCGCCCAGACCGAAAGGCCCCAGATGTTCGACGCAAGGATCCTGCCGTTTCAACGCCGCCTGCTGCACCCGCCCGCGCGCTGGCTGCACCGGCGCGGCGTGGGGGCCGACGCGATCACGCTTGCGGGCTTTGCCATCGGGCTTGGGGCCGTGCTGGCGGCGGGATGCGGCGCCTACGGGCTGGCGCTGGCGGGGCTTGCGGCGAACCGACTGGCCGACGGGCTGGACGGCGAGGTCGCGCGCATGGCGGGCGCCACCGACCGGGGCGCGTTTCTGGACATCGCCTGCGATTTCGTCTTCTACGCGCTGTTTCCGCTGGGCTTCGCGCTGGCCGATCCCGGGGCCAACGCGCTGGCCGCCGCGCTGTTGATCGCCAGTTTCGTCGGGACCGGATCGTCCTTCCTTGCGTTTTCGGTGATCGCCGAGCGGCGCGGGCTGACCGCCACGGATTCTCCCGCCAAGGGCATCTTTTATCTTGGCGGGCTGACCGAAGGGGCCGAAACGCTGGGTGTCTTCGTGCTGTTCTGCCTGTGGCCGGCGGCCTTTCCCTGGCTGGCGGGGGCCTTTGCCGCGGCCTGCGCCGTTACAACCCTGACGCGATGGTACGCGGGCTGGGTGCTGTTTCGCTAGCGCGCGCCGGGCGGGGCAGAAACGCGAAAGGCGCGCCCGAAAGCGCGCCTTGATGAAGCCCCGGAATGGGCCGACCTGCGATCAGAGAAGTTCGATATTCACGGCGCTTTCACGCCCGTCGCGGCCCGACTGCAATTCGAACGACACTTTCTGATTGTCCTGAAGACCGGTCAGGCCCGAACGCTCGACCGCCGAGATATGGACGAAGATATCCTTGCTCCCGCCTTCGGGAGCGATGAAGCCGTAGCCCTTGGTGGTGTTGAACCATTTCACGGTGCCGGTTGCCATGGTCGTGAACCCTTTAGTTTCTACGCTGCCCGCGGGACTGCGGCAGCCTGGCCTTGTCGTCATATTCGATAGACACTGGCCGTAAGGGTTTGGTCGTCGAAGTAGAAGAACGTAAGCCACTTCAATATTCCACGCAGCGTGAGTCGGTGCAAGTTTTTTGCGGGCAAAATTGCACCTTTAAGGAGAGCGCCCCGCAAGGGCCGCCCCCGTCTGCCGCGCAAACCGTTTGCGTTCCAACGGTCCGGTCAGCCGCGAACGATGCGGTTGACGTGGCCCATCTTGCGGCCCGGGCGAACCCCCGACTTGCCGTAAAGATGCAGCGCCGTGTCGGCCTCGCGCGCGAGGTCGGGCAGCCTGTCCATGTCGTCACCGATCAGGTTTTCCATCTGCACGTCCGCAAAGCGGCTGCCATCGCCCAGCGGCCAGTCGGCGACGGCGCGCAGGTGCTGTTCGAACTGGTCGATGACACAGCCGTTCTGCGTCCAGTGCCCCGAATTGTGCACGCGCGGCGCGATCTCGTTCACCAGCAGGCCCTGCGGTGTCACGAACAGCTCGACCCCCATGACCCCGACGTAATTCAGCGCGTTCAGCACCTTCGCCGCCAGCAGCACCGCGTCGGTGGCCTGCCGCGTCGACAGGCGCGCGGGCACGGTGGTGGTGCGCAGGATGCCCATCTGGTGGATGTTCTCGCCCGGATCGTAGCAGGCGACCGCGCCATCGGCGCTGCGCGCGGCGATCACCGACACCTCGTAATGGAACTCGACAAACCCTTCCAGGATCGCCGGGGCGCCGCCCATCTCGGCCAATGCCGCCTCGGCCTGGCCCGGCGAGTCGATCCGCGCCTGCCCCTTGCCGTCATAGCCCAGCCGCCGGGTCTTGAGGATCGCGGGCGTGCCGATGCTGCCCAGCGCCGCCATCAGGCTGTCAAGGTCGGTCACATCCGCAAAGGGCGCGGTGCGCAGCCCCAGATCGGTCAGAAAGCTCTTTTCCGTCAGCCGGTCCTGGCTGACGCGCAGCGCCTCGCGCCCCGGGCGGATCGGCCGCAGCGCCTGCAGCCGGTCCAGCGCATCGGTTGGGATGTTTTCGAATTCGTAGGTGATGACATCGACCGAACCGGCAAAGGCATCCAGCGCGGCGGCGTCGTCATAACCGGCGGTGGTCAGCGCGTTGGCCACCTGCCCCGCCGGAGGGTTCGCCCCCGGTTCGAACACATGCGTCCTGAAGCCGAGCCTGCTTGCCGCCACGCAAAGCATCCGGCCAAGCTGGCCGCCGCCGAGAATGCCGATGGTCGCGCCCTGGGGAAGGGGATTGGTCATATGGGGGGCCTCCGTGCTGCCGTGGGGGCGTTTTCCCTTGAAACGGC
>CAXICP010000418.1:0-3332 GCA_964022595.1 uncultured Salipiger sp. | reverse complement strand
GTTCACCACGATGGGCGTCTTGCGGATCTGCCGCACGAAATCCAGCGCCTTGGCGACGGCCCGATCGCCGGTTTCGCGCCCCTTGATGATTTCCACCAGCATCATCTTTTCGACGGGCGAAAAGAAGTGGATGCCGATGAACTGTTCGGGCTTGCCCGATACCTTGGCCAGCTGCGAAATCGGCAGGGTCGACGTGTTGGTGGCGAAGATGCAGTCGTCGGGGACGTGGCCAAGCACCTTTGCGGTGACCTCGGCCTTGATGGCGGGGTCCTCGAACACCGCTTCCACGATCAGATCGCAGCCCGACAGCGCCGCGTAATCGTCGGTGGCGGTGATCAGCGCCAGCGCTGCCTCTTTCTTTTCGGGCGTGGCCTTGCGGCGCGCGATGCCCTTGTCCATGTAGGCGGCGGTGTAATCGCGCCCCCGCTTTGCGGCGTCAAGCGACTGGTCCAGCAGCACCACCTTGATTCCCGCCATGGCCGATACCAGTGCGATGCCCGCGCCCATCATGCCCGCGCCGATCACGCCGACCTGGCGCACCTGCTGCGGTGGCTGGTCGGGGCGGTTGGCGCCCTTTTCCAAGGCCTCCTTGCTCAGGAACAGCGATCGGATCATGGCCGAGGACGACGGGTCGAGCAGAACGCCGGCGAACCAGCGCGCCTCGATCTTCAGCGCGGTATCGAAGGGCACCAGCGCGCCCTCGTAGACCGCGCTCAGCATGGCCTTTGCCGCAGGGTAGACGCCCTTGGTCTTGCCATGCACCATGGCCGAGGCACCCACGAAGGTCATGAACCCCGCCGGATGATAGGGCGCGCCGCCCGGCATCTTGTAACCCTTGGCATCCCAGGGTTTCACGATATCCGCCGGGCCCGCGTCCAGCACCCATTGCGTGGCGGCGGCGACCGGATCTTCGCAGACCTCGTCGATCAGCCCGGCGGCTTTCGCCTTTTTCGGGTCCGACAGCTTGCCTTCCAGCAGGAAGGGCGATGCCGCCATCGCACCCAGCTTGCGCACCAGCCGCGTGGTGCCGCCGGCGCCGGGGAAGATGCCGACCATGATCTCGGGCAGGCCGATCTTGGCCTTGGGGTTGTCGGCGGCAAAGATGCGGTGACAGGCCAGCGGAATTTCGAACCCGATGCCAAGCGCGGTGCCGGGCAGGGCGCAGGCGATGGGCTTGCCGCCCTTGTTCCTGTCATCCATGCCGGCGCGCTCGATCTTGCGCAGGATGGCGTGGATCTGCATGATCCCGTCCATGATGCTGGATGCGGGATCGTCGCCGCCATCCTCGCGCATCTTGGCCAGAACCCCCAGGTCCATCCCCCCCGCAAAGCTGCCCGCCTTGCCCGAGGTCAGCACGATGCCCTTGACGGCATCATCCGCCAGCGCGTCATCGACAAGGCGGGACAGCAGGTGAAAGCCCTCGATGCTCATGACGTTCATGGACTTGCCCGGCGTGTCCCAGACGATCAGCGCGACGCCATTCGCGTCGGTGCTCATGGTGAATTCGGTCATGGTGTCCTCCGTCAGAGCCGCTCGATGATGGTGGCTGCGCCCATGCCGGACGCGACGCACAACGTGGCAAGGCCGGTGCCCTTGCCGCTGCGTTCAAGCTCGTCCAGCAGGGTACCGATGATGATCGCGCCGGTGGCCCCCAGCGGGTGGCCCATGGCGATGGCGCCGCCGTTGACGTTGACCTTGTCGCTGCCCACGTCGAAGGCCTGGCAGAAGCGCAGGACCACGGCGGCGAAGGCCTCGTTAACCTCGAACAGGTCGATGTCGCCGATGCCCATGCCGCTGTCCTTCAGGATCTTTTCGGTCACGGGGACCGGGCCGGTCAGCATGATGGTGGGGTCGGTGCCGATCTTGGCGGTGGCGCGAATGCGGGCGCGGGGTTTCAGCCCATGCGCCTCGCCAAAGGCCTTGTCGCCGATCAGCAGCGCTGCTGCCCCGTCCACGATGCCCGAGCTGTTGCCGGCGTGGTGCACATGATCGATCCGTTCAAGGTGGGGGTATTTCATCAGCGCAAGCTGGTCGAACCCGGGCATCACTTCGCCCATTTCCTTGAACGCGGGTTTGAGCGCGCCCAGCGCCTGCATGTCGGTGCCCGGGCGGATGTATTCGTCGCGATCAAGGATCGACAGCCCGTTCTGGTCACGCACCGGGATCACCGAGCCGTCGAAACGCCCGTCCTTCCAGGCCTCGACGGCGCGCTGTTGCGATTGCACCGCAAGCGCGTCGACGTCGTTTCGGGAAAACCCGTATTGCGTGGCGATGATGTCGGCGCTAATTCCCTGCGGCACGAAATAGGTCTTCATCGCAAGGCTGGGGTCGACGGCGATGGCCGCCCCGTCGCTGCCCATGGCGACCCGGCTCATCATCTCGACACCGCCGGCGATATACCCGTTGCCGGCGCCGGCGCGCACCTGGTTGGCGGCAAGGTTCACCGCCTCCATGCCGGACGCGCAGAAGCGGTTGATCGACAGGCCGGGGATGCGTTCGTCAAGATCGCTGGCCAGCACGGCAGAGCGCGCAAGGCAGCCACCCTGTTCGGCCACCTGCGTGGCGTTGCCCCAGATCACGTCTTCGACCGCGTGGCCTTCCAGCCCGTTGCGGTCCCGGATCGCGTTCAGCGTCAGGGCGGACAGCCGCACCGAGCTTACCTCGTGCAGCGATCCGTCCTTGCGCCCCTTGCCGCGCGGCGTGCGCAGGGCGTCATATATATAGGCCTCGGTCATGGGCTCCTCCTCCTTGATCGTGCGGGCTCAGGCGCGGTCGGCGGGCGAGCCGGGCATGAGATCGTAGGGATGTTTCCAGCCGTCCAGTCCCTGTATGGCGGACAGCCAGCGGTCGATGTTCGGCCATTCGGCCCGGTCGAACCCGAAAGGTTCGGGGTAGAACAGGTAGCCGCAGCAGGAAAAATCCGCGTGTGTCGGCCCGTTTCCGACGATCCAGTCGCGGTTTGACAGATGCGCATCAAGCAACTTGTAGGCGGCGGCTAGCCTGGCCCGGGAAAAGTCGATCACCTCGGCGGGGCGCTTGTCCTCGGGGAGGAAATTCATCAGAAAACGGGTCATGCCGGCTTGGCTGGACAGCTTGTGGTTGTCCCAGAAGCACCAGCGCAGCACCTCGCGCGCCTCTTCGGGGGTCTTCCCACCAAATTTGCCCGTCTTTTCGGTGACATACATCTGCATGACCCCCGATTGCGTCAAGACAGTATCGCCATCTTCCAGAACGGGCGCTTCGCCCATCACGTTCTTGGCCAAAAATTCGGGACTGCGATGCGCGCCGCCGAAAAAGTCCACTTTCACCGGTTCCCAGTCAAGGCCGGAAAG
>CAXICP010000417.1:0-3339 GCA_964022595.1 uncultured Salipiger sp. | reverse complement strand
GATCGGAACGGCGACCTTCTTGCCGGCCAGCTCGTCGGCGGAATCCTTGTCGATCTCAAGCGCGGTGGCGACGACGCAATTGTCGTTTTCGGAATAGCTGACGGCCACGTCCAGCACCTGCAGCGCCTGCCCCGCCGAGGCGGCGACCACGAAGGGCGGCACCCCTTGCGAGATCGAAAGCTGCACATCGCCCGAAGCCATGGCCGCCGACATCGCCGTGCCGGTTTCAAAGCTGACCCAGTTCACATCCATGCCCAGCGCCTCGGCATAGGCGCCATCGGCCTTGGCGGCCAGGAACGGCATCGGCCATTCCATAAAATACCCCACGGTCAGTTCCTGCGCGGCGGCGGCCTGCGCGGACAGGGCGACGGCGCTGCCGATCATCAGTTTCGCTATGGTCTTCATCTTCGGTCTCCGGTGCTGGTTCAGGTGGCCGCCGGGGCAGCCGTTGGTCTTTTTGCTTGTCGGCGGCGGTTCCTGCGAAACCGTCGCGCCTGATACCGAGGAAGCAGGGTTCTGCGGCATGTCTCAACAGTGGCGTGGAACTGGACATACTGCAAACTGCAAGCTGGCCCTACTCACGCCGCGAGATTGGGCAGTACCTGAAGAAGAACGCCCCCCACCCCCCGGACCGGGGCGATTCCCCTTCCTGCTGCATTCCCACCCCTGACGGAGGCCCTGCCGTGAACCACCTTGTCCCCACGAACGATTTCGAAGACATCATTCGCGCCGATCGCGCCCATGTCTGGCACCACCTGACCCAGCACAAGATGCATGAAACGGTCGATCCCCGGGTCATGGTCGAAGGCAAGGGCATGCGCCTGTGGGACGCGGCGGGGCGCGAACATCTCGACGCGGTGTCGGGCGGCGTCTGGACGGTGAATGTCGGCTACGGGCGCGACAGCATCGGGCGGGCGATCGCCGATCAGGTCACCAAACTGAACTTCTTCGCCAGCACCACCGGGTCGATCCCCGGCGCCACCTTCGCGGAGAAACTGATCGAGCGGATGCCCGGCATGAGCCGCGTCTACTACGTGAATTCGGGGTCCGAGGCGAACGAGAAGGCGTTCAAGATGGTGCGCCAGATCGCCACCCGGCGCCACGGCGGCAGGAAGCACAAGATCCTGTTCCGCGAACGCGACTACCACGGCAGCACCATCGCCACCATGTCCGCCAGCGGCCAGCCCGAGCGCAGCGCCGGCTACGGCCCCTACACCCCCGGCTTCGTGCAGGTGCCCCATTGCCTTGAATACCGTGCCCAGTGGGATCTGTCGGGCGAAGCCTATGGTCGGCGCGCCGCCGATGCCATCGAAGAGGTCATCCTGCGCGAAGGCGCCGATACGGTGGGGGCGCTTTGCCTTGAAACCGTGACGGCGGGGGGCGGCGTGATCACCCCTCCGCCGGGCTACTGGCAGCGGGTGCAGGAGATCTGCCGCAAGTATGACATCCTGCTGCACATCGACGAGGTCGTCTGCGGGCTGGGGCGCACCGGCACATGGTTCGGCTATCAGAACTACGGCATCAAGCCCGACCTCGTGACCATGGCCAAGGGCGTGGCCAGCGGCTATGCCGCCATCGCCTGCCTTGTGACCACCGAAGAGGTGTTCGACATGTTCAAGGACGACGCGTCGGACCCCATGAGCCATTTTCGCGATATCTCGACCTATGGCGGGTGCACCGGCGGGCCGGCGGCCGCGCTTGAAAACATGCGCATCATCGAAGACGAGGGTCTGCTGGCCAATACCGTCGCCATGGGCGAGCGGCTGATAGGCAACCTGCGCGCCCTGTCGGAAAGGCATGCGGCCATTGGCGATGTGCGCGGCGCCGGGCTGTTCTGCGGCGCCGAACTGGTAAGCGATCGCACCGACAAGACACCCGCCCCCGAAGCCAAGGTGCAGGCTGTGATCGCCGATTGCATGGCGCAGGGTGTCATCATCGGTGCCACCGCCCGGGCGCTGCCGGGGCTGAACAACACGCTGTGCCTTGCCCCGGCGCTGATCGCCACGGCGCAGGATATCGACACGATCACCGATGCCATTGACGGGGCCCTTGGCCGCGTCTTCGCCTGACCCCACCCGGATTGCGCCGGGGGATCGAAGCGCCTAGCATGGCGCAGGCCCCCCGGCGCGACAGGTTGCAGCATTGCCGATCCCCCCAGAAATCTTCCTGTTGCCCGCCGACAGCAGCGCCACGCTGCAACAGCAGATCCAGCAGATCGTCGCCGAGGCCATCGTCACCGGGCGCTGCGCCCCGGGCGAAAAGATGCCCTCGTCGCGCAAGCTGGCCGAACATCTCGGGGTGTCGCGCATTACGGTGACGCTTAGTTACAATGAACTGGTGGCGAACGAATATCTCGTCTCGCGCGACCGCTCGGGCTATTTCGTCGCCGACACCGCGCCCAAGCGCCCGATCTTTTCGGATCCCGGCGCCGCGCGGCAGGGCGGGGTCGACTGGCAGCGCAAGCTGACCCACCGCGTCAACCTGCGCGAAGACATCCTGCGCCCGCCCAACTGGCACGATTACCGCTACCCGTTCATCTACGGGCAGTCCGACCCCAACCTGTTCGACCATGGCAACTGGCGCAACTGCGCGCTTCAGGCAGTGGGGCGGCGGGATTTCGACACGCTGGCACAGGATCACTACCAGAACGACGACCCGATGCTGGTGGAATTCATCCTGCGCCATATCCTTCCGCGGCGCGGCATCCGTGCGCGCCCGGACGAGATCATCATCACCATGGGCGGGCAGAACGCGCTGTGGATGGTCGCGCAGCTGCTGCTGTCCGAGGGGCAGAAGGCGATCGTCGAAAATCCGTGCTTTCCGGGGCTGCGCAAGATCTTCGACCAGATGCGCTATACCGCCGCGTCCATCGATGTCGACACCCAGGGGCTGCCCCCCGACCTGATCCCGCCCGATGCGGACCTGGTGTTCACCACCCCCAGCCACCATGCGCCCACCAACGTCACCATGCCGCTGGAACGCAGGCTGGCCATGCTGGAACGGGCGCTGCGAGACGATTTCATCATCGTCGAAGACGACTACGAATTCGAGATGTCCTTTCTGAACCCGCCCGCACCGGCGCTGAAATCGCTCGATCAGGCGGGATCGGTCATCTATCTGGGTTCCTTTTCCAAGTCGATCTTTCCCGGGCTGCGCCTTGGCTATGCGGTCGGCCCACGCCCGTTGATCCAGGAAATGCGCAAGCTGCGCAGCGTGGTGCTGCGCCACCCGCCAAGCCATATACAGCGCACCACCGCCTATGTGCTGTCGCTGGGCCATTACTACAGCCAGATCCACCGCATGGCGCGGGTCTACGGGCAGCGCCGGGCGATGATGGGG
>CAXICP010000416.1:0-3360 GCA_964022595.1 uncultured Salipiger sp. | reverse complement strand
CCGGCAGGGTCAGCTTGCGCTCGCGGAAATCGTCGCCCACGTTCTTGCCCGTGGCCTTGGCGTCGCCCTGGTAGTCCAGCAGATCGTCGGCGATCTGAAAGGCGATCCCCAGCGCGTCTCCATAGGTGAACAGCGCCTGGATCAGCCCCTCGTCCACGCCGGCGATCACGCCGCCGACCTCGGTCGCGGCGGAAAACAGCGCCGCCGTCTTGCCGCGCACCACCTGCAGGTAGATTTCTTCAGTGGTCTTCAGATCCTGCGCGGCGGTCAGTTGCAGCACCTCGCCTTCGGCGATGGTGGCGGCGGCATTGGACAGGATGTTGAGCACCCGCAGGTTGCCCGGTTCGACCATCAACTGGAAGGCACGCGCGAACAGGTAATCACCCACCAGCACGCTGGACTTGTTGTCCCACAGCAGGTTGGCGGTGGGGCGGCCGCGCCGCTGGCTGCTTTCGTCGACCACGTCGTCATGCAGCAGGGTCGCAGTGTGGATGAATTCGACGGTCGCGGCCAGGTGCACGTGGAACGGCCCGTCATAGCCGCACAGCCGCGCCGAGGCGAGCGTCAGCATGGGGCGCAGGCGTTTGCCCCCGGCTTCGACCAGGTGAGCGGTGACCTCGGGGATGCGCAGCGCGTGTTTCGACGCCATGCGTTCACGGATCAGGGCGTTGACCCCGGCCATGTCATCGGTAAGCATTTCTGCAAGCCGGTCATGCGGCTTTTTCGTCGGCGTATCCAGACCCATCGGATCCCCATCAATCCTTGCCCGAACAGGCTCGACAAGGTGGTTGCGCTGTCCTTACATCCTGCCCATGGAAGAGCTTCTCAGAACAAACGACATAACGCTCGTGCCGCTGGTGAAAACCCTTCTGGACGCCGAGGGTATAGCCAGCTTCGAGTTGGACGTAAACATGAGCGTGCTCGAAGGCGGAATCGGGATTTTTCCGCGCCGGCTGATGGTGCGCGCCGACCGGCTGGACGACGCGCGGCGCATCCTGCGCATGAACGGAGTCAGGTTTGAGGACTGAACCCTTCGCCGAGGCGGAACTGGGGCGCGACGGGTTCCTGGGCGGAAAGGTGCAACTGTGGCAGCCGCTGTCGGGCTACCGCGCCGGGATCGACCCGGTGTTGCTGGCGGCGACGGTGCCGGCGCGGGCGGGGGAAACGGTGCTGGAACTGGGCTGCGGCGCGGGCCCGGCGCTGTGCTGCGTCGGCGTGCGGGTGCCGGGGCTGACGCTGCTGGGGTTGGAAATTCAACCGGCCTACGCGGCGCTGGCGCGGCGCAACCTAGCGGCCAACGCCTTGTCCGGAACGATCCTGACGGGCGACATCGGCGATCCGCCCGACGCGCTAAAGACCGTTTCGGCGCATCATGTGATCGCGAACCCCCCGTATTTCGACCCCGCCCGGCGAAGTTCCGCCGATGACGCGGGGCGCGAGCTTGGGCTGGCCGGACCGCTGCCGCTTGCGGCCTGGACCGGGCTGGCGGCACGCCGCCTGCGCCCCCGCGGAACGCTGACCGTGGTGTTGCACGTCGAAAGGATGCCCGAGTTGATCGAGGCGATGACCAAGGTGCTGGGATCGCTTGAGGTTTGGCCGATCGCCCCCCGCGAAGGCCGCGCGCCCGCGCTGTTTTTCGCCCGCGCGCGCAAGGGGGGGCGGGCGGCTTTCCGCCTTCATCCGCCGCTTGTTCTGCACGATGGCGCGCGCCACCTTGAAGATGGCGATGACTATTCTCAGCTCATAAGGGCGGCGCTGCGGAACGGAGAAGCGTTGAATTTTCCGCGGTGATCGCTCGGTGTTGCTGCATCGTAAGCAGATTCTTCAGCATCCCTTCATCCGGGACGTGACAGGAATCAGCAGATGTGCTGCACTGAAGGTTCAACCCAGCACAAGGAGGAAAGAAATGAGCTTGAGTTCGCACCTGCAGGAACTGAAGAAGAAACACCACTCCCTCTCGACCGCTGTGGAAGAAATGCAGCGGAGTCCCAGCACGGACGGCCTTCATGTCGCTCAGCTCAAGAAGCAGAAGCTGCTGATCAAGGAAGAGATCTCGCGCCTTAGCGGCCAGCTGCACTGATTTTCCCCAGACAGGATAACATCCGATCCGGCGGTTTTCATGCCCGCCGGTTCGGTACGGGGCAAAGGCAGGCATAGCCCGACGCCGCCACGGGCAAAGGAACGCCCTGCGCCAGCGCGCCACCTGCCGCCCCTCACCGTTTGGCGCCCCGCATCGCGCGGGGCGTCCGCCGTCGGTGGCAGCCCCGCCGCAGATGCGCCGGGGCCACGGTTCAGCCTCAGACGAAGAACTGGCCGCCATTCGCCGAAATCGTCGATCCGTTGATGAAGCCCGCGTCGTCGGACGCAAGGAACACCACGCAGCGCGCGATTTCCTCGGGCTGGCCAAGGCGCCCCGTGGGGATCTGCGCGATGATCGAATCGCGCACCTTTTCGGGCACCGCCATGACCATTTCGGTCGCGATGTAGCCGGGGCAGATCGCGTTGGCGGTGATGCCCGCGCGCGCGCCTTCCTGGGCAAGCGATTTGACGATCCCCAGATCGCCGGCCTTGGTCGCGGCATAGTTCACCTGTGCGAACTGGCCCTTCTGCCCGTTGATCGACGAGATCACGATGACACGGCCGAACTTGCGCTCGCGCATGCCGGGCCAGATCGGGTGGACGGTGTTGAACACGCCGGTAAGGTTGGTGTCGACCACCTCTTTCCACTGCTGGGGGGTCATCTTGTGGAAGGGCGCGTCGCGGGTGATGCCGGCATTGGCCACCACCACGTCGATGGGCCCAAGGTCGGATTCGACCTTGGCGATCCCTTCCTTGGAAGCGTCGTAATCCGCGACGTCCCACTTGTAGGTCCGGATGCCGGTCTCTTCGGTGAATTTCGCCGCCTTTTCGTCGTTTCCGGCGTAGGTGGCGGCGACATCGTAGCCGGCCGCCTTCAGCGCCTTGGAAATCGCCTCGCCGATGCCGCGGCTCCCTCCGGTGACCAATGCAACTTTCGCCATGATATCCTCCAGTCCCTTCGTTATGCCTTGGTAACTTTGTTACATTACCAATTTATCACGCGCAATCTTATTGCGCGCCAAATTCACGCCGAAAGACAAAGTCTCGCGTCGTGTTCCCCCTGCGCCCAGGTGTCGCGCAGTTTCTGAGGGTCCGTGAAATCGATCTTGTCGGCGGGGGTTTGCCGCGACGGGAAGATGTAGCTGCGCCCCGGAACCTGTGGCAAGGCGGCGTAGTCGCGCGTCAGCAGGACCAGCGTCGTGCCGATGTCGGGGTCGGGCATCGGCGCCTGGTCGGCCATGCCGCCATCCACCACGCGCCTGCCCTGCCACAGCGGGGGTT
>CAXICP010000415.1:0-3384 GCA_964022595.1 uncultured Salipiger sp. | reverse complement strand
CCTGCTCCCGAAGCAGGTGCGCTACCAGGCTGCGCTACAGCCCGACCGTGGCGGGCGGAATACTCCAGCGCGCCGCGGTTGGCAAGGGTTCATTGCGCGCTTTGTTCGATCACCTTGTCGCGGCGTTTCATCGCCCGGATCAGCGGCCCGATACGCAGCGAGGTTCCGGTTTCCAGACGGTTGCGGGTGCGCAGAACCGGCGTGTTTTCCGATGCGCTGGACCGCCCTTCGCGCAGCACGATATAGACCCCCGACCCGATGATCAGCAGCGCGCCCAGCAGGGTCATCCCGTCGGGCCATTCGTCGAAGAACAGCGCCCCATACAGCGTGGCCCACAGCAGTTGCGAATATTGCATCGGCGCGACGATCACCGCTTCGCCCTTGCGATAGGCCGAGATCAGCACCAGCCCCCCGCACAGCGCCAGCGCCGCCATCACCCCGACCCCGCCCAGGTGTTCGATCGGCATCGGCTGATAGACGAACGGCAAGGCGCAGGCCATCACAAGGAAGTTCGTCAGCATCGGGTACAGCATCAGGACGACCGACCGTTCCTCTTGCCCGATCTTGCGCACCACGATCGCCGCCAGCGCGCCAAAGAACGCCCCCACCAGCGCCGCCGCGTGGCCAAGCGTCAGCTCGGTCGTGCCCGGGCGCAGCACCACAAGCACGCCCGCAAGCCCCACGAACACCGCCATCCAGCGGCGCAGGCGCACCCGTTCGCCCAGGATGGGGATCGCCAGCACGGTGATCAGAAGGGGCTGCGCGAACAGGATCGCGTAGGTCTGCGCAAGCGGCAGCACGGAAAACGCATAGAACACGCTGAACCCGGTGATGACCGCCGACACCGTGCGCAGGGCGGTCCACCAGGGGTGGATGGGGCGCAGATGGCCCGGAGTCGTGTCTCGGATCAGCATCAGGCTGACCAGCGGAAAGCTGAACAGCACCGAAAAGAACAGGATCTGGAACGGCGCATAGCTGGCGCCAAGCAGCTTCACGATGACATCGTGACTGGAAAAGATCGCGAAGGAAAGCAGCGCAAGCAGCGCGCCTTTTGCGTTATGGCCCATGACGGTATCCCAAAGCGTGATGCCTGCGACGCGCGGCCCGCGCGCGACTCGCGCAGCCCTGTCCGACCCCACCTCTGAAAGCTTCCGCGCAGCCGGTCAACGCATGGAAACGGCGAAAGCGATGTTTCGCCAAAACTGCCGCCCCCGTGCCCATGACGGAGGCGGCGGCAAGGTTACAGGCTGGCGTCCAGCGCGGCAAGAATGGCATCGCCCATGCCCGAGGTGGTCACCGGGGTGACGCCCTCTTCGCCCAGCAGGTCGGCGGTGCGCACGCCATCCGCAAGCACCTTGTTGACGGCCGCTTCCACGCGTTCGGCTTCGGCCCCAAGATCGAAGCTGTAGCGCAGCGCCATGGCAAAGCTGAGCACGCAGGCGATGGGGTTCGCCTTGGACTGGCCCGCGATGTCGGGGGCCGAGCCGTGCACCGGTTCATACAGCGCCTTGGGGCGGCCGTTTTCCATCGGCGCGCCAAGGCTGGCCGACGGCAGCATCCCAAGCGAGCCGGTCAGCATGGCGGCGGCATCGGACAGCAAATCGCCGAACAGGTTGTCGGTGACGATGACGTCGAACTGCTTGGGCCAGCGCACCAGCTGCATGGCGCCGGCGTCCGCATACATGTGCGACAGCTCGACCTCGGGGTAATCCTTGCCGACCTCGGTGACCACTTCGCGCCAAAGGATGCCCGATTCCATCACGTTGGCCTTTTCCATCGAACAGACCTTCTTGCCGCGCTTCATCGCCAGCTCGAACGCCGACCGGGCCACGCGGTCGATTTCGGATTCGGTGTAGCGCTGGGTGTTGATGCCGACGCGCTCGTTGCCCGCTTCGATGATGCCACGCGGCTCGCCGAAGTAGATGCCGCTGGTCAGTTCGCGCACGATCATGATGTCGAGCCCGGCAACAACGTCGCGCTTGAGCGACGAGAAATCCGCCAGCGCGTCAAAGCACTGCGCCGGGCGCAGGTTGGCGAACAGGTCCATTTCCTTGCGCAGGCGCAGCAGGCCGCGTTCCGGCTTCACGCTGAAATCCAGCACGTCGTATTTCGGCCCGCCCACGGCGCCCAGCAGCAACGCGTCGACCGATTGCGCCTTGGCCATGGTGTCATCGTGCAGCGGCGTGCCATGCGCGTCATAGGCGGCGCCGCCCACGAGGTCTTCGGACACGTCGAACGCGATGCCGCGCTTTTCGCCGAACCAGTCGATGATCCGGCGCACTTCGGCCATGACTTCGGGGCCGATGCCGTCTCCCGGCAGGATCAGAAGCGAAGGGTTGCTCATGGGACGTGTCCTCTCCTCATACATATCCCGCATCGGGTAGCCCTACGGCGCAGGATGGTCAAGAATCCCCGGGGGCCGCGCCTATTCCGCCGCCTGCGCCAGGGACAGCCCGCCGATCCGCACCAGCAGCCGGACGATTTCATCCACCCCCTGCCCGTGCCGCACCTGCGCGAAGACAAAGGGCTTGCCCGCCCGCATCCGCGTCGCGTCGCGTTCCATCACGTCCAGCGAGGCGCCCACATGCGGCGCAAGATCGGTCTTGTTGATGACAAGAATGTCGGACCGGGTGATCGCCGGGCCACCCTTGCGCGGGATCTCTTCGCCGGCGGCCACGTCGATGACATAGATCGTCACGTCGGCAAGTTCGGGCGAAAAGGTGGCGGACAGGTTGTCGCCGCCGCTTTCGATCAGGACAAGATCAAGGTCCGGGTGCGCTTCGGTCAGCTCGGCGATGGCGGCAAGGTTGATCGACGCATCCTCGCGGATTGCGGTGTGCGGGCAGCCGCCGGTTTCCACGCCCTTGATGCGGTCCAGCGGCAGCACCTGCTGGCGCATCAGCTCTTCGGCATCCTCGCGGGTGTAGATGTCATTGGTCACCACGGCCATGGACAGCCGGTCGCGCAGCGCCCGCGCCAGCGCGGCGGTAAGCGTGGTTTTGCCTGCGCCGACCGGGCCGCCAAGGCCCACGCGCAAAGGTCCGTTGGGGGAAGCCATCCGGGTCTCCGTCATGATCTGAAAAGGCGGGAATACAGTGTGTCGTGGCGCTGGCTTGCTATGTCCAGCAGCGGGGCAAAGCCGCCGATGTCGTCAAGGTCGGCATCCTGCGCCCTGCCGGCCAGCTCGGCGCAAAGCGGCGACAGCGCAAGGGTGATGCGTTGCCCGTCGGTCTGCCCCAGCGGAATCAGCCGCACGCCCGCGCCGGTCAGGTTGGCCGCGAAAGCCTGCAGATACAGGCGCAGCGCCGTGCCCAGCGGCAGGTTCAGCGCGCGCACCGTCAGCCCCACGGCCACGGGATAGGGGGCGGCGGGAATCGCAACGCC
>CAXICP010000414.1:0-3399 GCA_964022595.1 uncultured Salipiger sp. | reverse complement strand
CTTCGGCAGTTCCGAGGGAAGTAGCGACCAGGCCTTTCCCAGCGCCGTGCGGATCATGGCGCAAACCGGCGCCGGCGCGGTCAAGCTGGAAGGCGGGGCCGGGATGGCCGACACCATCGCCTTTCTGGTGTCGCGGGGCATTCCCGTGATGGCCCATATCGGGCTGACGCCGCAGTCGATCAACACGCTGGGCGGCTACAAGGTGCAGGGCCGGGGCGCGGCGGGCGATGCACTGCTGAACGATGCCCGCGCCGTGGCCGAAGCGGGGGCCTTTGCGGTGGTGCTGGAAAAGGTGCCCGCCGCGCTGGCGGACCGCGTGACCGGCGACATCGCGATCCCGACCATCGGCATCGGGGCCTCGGCGGGGTGCGACGGGCAGATCCTGGTGGTCGACGACATGCTGGGGCTGTTCACCGCCTTCAAGCCGAAATTCGTCAAGCGCTACGCCGCCCTGGGCGAACAGGCCGAAGCCGCCGTCGCGGCCTATGCGGACGAGGTGCGCGCGCGCGCCTTCCCGGGCGCCGAACATGTCTTCGCGGACAAGGAGCCGGGCAAATGACCGAGATCATCCGCGACAAGGCGGGCCTGCGCGCCCGCGTCACCGCTTGGAAGCGCGCCGGCGAAACCGTCGGCGTGGTGCCCACGATGGGCGCCCTGCACGAAGGCCACCTTAGCCTTGTGCGGGCGGCAAAGGCCGGGGCCGACCGGGTGATCGTGACGATCTTCGTCAACCCCAAACAGTTCAACACCCCGTCCGATCTGGAAAACTATCCGCGCACCGAACAGGCCGATGCCGAAAAGCTCGGGCCGTTCGGGGTGGACGTGGTTTATGTGCCGGGGCCGGACCAGATCTATCCCGACGGTTTCGCCACATCTGTGCATGTCGAGGGGTTGACCGAGATCCTTTGCGGCGCGTTCCGCCCCGGGCATTTCGACGGCGTGACCACGGTGGTGCCCAAGCTGTTCCTGCAGACCGGGGCCGACCGGGCGTGGTTCGGGGAAAAGGATTACCAGCAGTTGCAGGTGGTGCGGCGCATGGCCCGCGATCTGGATATCCCGGTCGAGGTGATCGGCTGCCCCACGGTGCGCGAAGCCGACGGGCTTGCGCTGTCGTCGCGCAACCTTCTGTTGCCGGCAGAGGCGCGCGCGCAGGCGCCGGCCCTAGGGCGCGAAATGCGCAGCATCGCCGCCGCGCTGGTGGCTGGGCAATCCATGGCCGAACTGACCGCCCCCGCCGAAGCCGCACTGGCAGAGGCCGGGTTCGACAAGGTCGAATACCTGGAACTGCGCGCCGCCGACGGGCTTGCGCTGCTGGATCGGCTGGACCGCCCGGCGCGGCTGCTGGCCGCCGCCTGGATCGGCGGCGTGCGGCTGATCGACAATATCCCCGTCGACCGGCCCTAGCGCAGGATCGGCGGGCTGTCGGGGTCGGACCCGGGCGCGATGCGGTCCACCCGCGTCGGAGCCTCGATCTGGGGCAAATCGAAACGCAGGCCGACCCGCGTGAGCGATGCGGCCAGCGGGTCGTGATCGCCCACGAACAGCACGTCCAGCGACCCGGCTTCGATCCCGGAAAACACCAGCGCCTCGTTGACCGCGCGGGCGAGCGCATCCTCGGCGCCGGGGACGGCCCCGGCGAAGGCCAGCAGGTGGCTGCGGGTGCCGTCTTCGTAGCGGACGGCCGCAAGCCAGGCGCAGCGCGCAAAGCCCGCCGCCGTGGCAAGCTTGGTGTCCAGCGCGGTGATCAGCGCCTCGGGCAGGCCACCGGGGGCGGACACCTCTTCGACGGTGCCCTGCGCTTCGGCGGGGCCGTGCCCCAGCGTCTCGTTCAGCCAGTCCACCGCTTCGGGCGGCAGCAGGATCGACGACGGCGCCACGTCCAGGTTCAGCGCAAGGCCGATGCCCTGACCGGCCAGCATCGATGCGATGGCCCGCCCCGACAGCGCCGCGTAGGGCGCGGCAAGGCCGACGAATTGCGACAGGCGTTCCTCGCGGTCGAAGACCAGCACGAAGCTGGCATCGGGCAGGGCGAAGATTTCCGGCTCGACCGTGTCGCCGGTGGCTTCCCTGGCCAGCAGGACGAACAGCTCGCCATCTGCAAGCCGTTCGTAGAACCGCATGCGGGCGGCATCGTCCAGCGGGGCGGCCTCCATCGCGGCATGGGCCTGGTCGATCGGGGTCGGTTCATCGGTCATGTCATCGCCTCGCGGACGCGGGTTCGCAGAACGGGCAGAAGCTCGGTCTCGAACCACGGGTTGCGTTTGAGCCATGCGGTATTGCGCCACGACGGATGAGGCAAGGGAATTGCGCCCGGCAGATGGTCGCGCCACGCGCGCACGGTTTCGGTGACCCCGGTGCGCACGCCAAGGTGATAGCGCTGGGCATAGCCCCCGATGTAAAGCCGCAACCGCACGTCCCCCAGCGCGTCGAACAGCCGGTCGTGCCAGGTGGCGCGGCAGATCGGCGGCGGCGGCAGGTCGCCCCCCGCCGCGTCATAGCCCGGAAAGCAAAAGGCCATGGGCATGATCGCCACGCGCGAGCGGTCCCAGAAGGTCGCCTCGTCCAGCCCCAGCCAGTCGCGCAGCCGCTTGCCGGAGGCGTCGTCGAACGGCTTCTGGCTGGCATGCGCGCGCAGCCCCGGCGCCTGGCTGGCGATCAGCAGGCGGGCGCCCGGGTCGAACCAGACCACGGGGCGCGGCGCGTGGCGGGTTTTCGTGGCGGCAAAGCGTTCGGCGCACAGGCGGCAGGCGCGCACGTGGCCGGCAAGGTCGGTCAGGGTCTCCATGCCCCTGCAGATAGGCAGCGCGGGGCGAAATGCCAGAGACGTTTCGACATTCGTAGAAATATCGATTGCGTGAGCGGGATATTTCGACAATGCTAGAAGCATGAAACATGATTCCCCCCAAACCCACGACTTTCCGCTGGAAGTCGCCGCATCGAAATTCGCCGCCCTTGGCTCTGAACAGCGGCTGAGCGTGCTCAAGGCGCTGGTGCGTTCGGGGCCCGCCGGCCTGACCATCGGGGCGCTGGGCGAACGCGCCGGCGTCACCGGATCGACCCTGACCCACCACCTGCGCATTCTTACCCAGGCCGGGCTGGTGCGGCAGGAACGGCAGGGGCGCAGCACCATCTGCGCCGCCGCCGCCTATGAAGAAGTGCGCGCGCTAAGCGACTTTCTCTTGACCCAATGCTGCGCCGATTGCCCCGGTTGCAGCGAACACGAGGACCACCACCATGGCTGACACCTCTGCCCCCGCGCCGCGCCGGCTGCGGATCGACAAGGCCTGGGCGGCCAGCGCGCTGGTGCTGGTCGCCGTCGCCCTCGCCGCTCCCGCGCAGCTTCTGCCAACCGCGGGCCTCGCCATCGGCGCGCTCTGGCACACGCTCCCCTTCGGGCTG
>CAXICP010000413.1:0-3422 GCA_964022595.1 uncultured Salipiger sp. | reverse complement strand
CCGGCAAATCCGAGAACAAGTTCGGCATTCCCATCGCCCGCGCCCGCGAGGTCTATGCCGAGATCGCGCGCCTGCCGGGCCTTCGGGCCGTGGGCATCGACGTGCATATCGGCTCGCAGCTGACCGACCTGGAACCGTTCGCGCAGGCCTATCGCAAGGTCGCGGGGCTGACCGAGGCGCTGCGCGCTGACGGGCACGACATCGGGCGGCTCGACCTTGGGGGCGGGCTGGGCATTCCCTACACCCGCGCCAATGACGCCCCGCCCCTGCCGGTGGAATACGGCGCCGTGGTACAGCGCGAACTGGGCCACCTGGGCTGCGAGATCGAAATCGAGCCGGGCCGCCTGATCGCCGGGAACGCCGGCATCCTGGTGTCGCGGGTGATCTACCTCAAGGAAGGCGAGGGCCGCAATTTCCTGATCCTGGACGCGGCGATGAACGATCTGATCCGCCCCGCCATGTACGAGGCATACCACGACATCGTCCCCCTCGTCGAACCCGCCCCGGGGGCCGAACAAGCCCCGATCGACGTGGTCGGGCCGGTCTGCGAATCCGGCGACACCTTCGCCAAGGGGCGCATGATGCCGGGGCTTGGGGCGGGCGATCTTGTCGCCTTCCGCTCGGCGGGCGCTTACGGTTCGGTAATGGCATCCGAGTACAATACGCGGGCACTCGTCCCCGAAGTGCTGGTGAAAAACGATCAATTCGCTGTCATACGGCCGCGCCCCTCCTTTGAGGAAATGATAAACCGAGATAGCCTGCCCGAGTGGCTGTAGGGCATTCCCCCTTCGGCCCGGCCCGAAGGAGATGCTCATGCCATTGCGGACAGACCCGCCGCGCGACATCCTCGCCCCCGTGAAATGGCCGCTTCGGCTGACGCTGTGGGGCATGACCGCCGAACGGGTGACCCGCGCCTTCTGGCCGCTGTGGTCGCTTGCGATCGCCCTGCTGGCGCTGCTGATGCTGGGGATTCAGGACCTGGTGGCGGTGGAATGGGTCTGGGCCGCCGGAGCGGGATTCGCGGCTGCCCTCGGCTGGGCCGCATGGCGCGGGCTGCGCATGTTCCGCGCGCCGTCCCGGGGCGAAGCGCTGTCCCGGCTTGATGCCTCGCTTGACGGCAATCCCATCCAGGCCGCGCTTGACGATCAGGCGATCGGCGCGACCGATGCCGGATCGACGGCGGTCTGGCAGGCGCACCAGCGCCGGATGCGCGACCGCCTGTCGCGCGCCCGCGCCGTGGAACCCGACCTGCGCATCGCCCGCGCCGACCCTTTCGCGCTGCGCTATGTCGCGCTGCTGGCCTTTGCCGCCGCGCTGGTGTTCGGATCGTTCCTGCGGGTGTCGTCGGTCACCGCGATGGGGCCGACCGGCACCGACCTTGCCTCTGGCCCCGCGTGGGAAGGGTGGATGGAACCGCCCGGCTACACCCGCCTGCCGTCCGTCTACCTCAACGACATCACCGCGCCGGGCATCGACGTGCCCGAAGGCGCCCAGATCACCCTGCGCATGTATGGCGAGGTCGGCGCGCTCAGCGTCGATGAAACCGTGTCGGGCCGGCCCCTGCCCCCCGACGGCGCTGACGCCACGGCGCAGGATTTCCGCGTGGCCAGTTCGGGGCGCATCGCCATCGACGGCCCCGGCGGGCGCGCCTGGGACATCAGCATGAAAGCCGATGGCGCGCCCAGCGTGCGCCGCGACGGCGACATCGAATCCAGCTATGAAGGCGACGCGCAGATCCCCTTTGCCGCAAGCGACGATTACGGCGTGGTCGCCGGCACCGCCCGCATGACGCTGGCGCTGGACGCGGTCGACCGCAGCTACCTTCTGATTCCCGACCCCGAACCGCAGCCCGCGATCGAGGTGCCCCTGCCGATGCCCATTGCCGGCGGGCGCGCCGATTTCACCGAAGTTCTGGTGGAAAATTTCTCGCAACACCCCTGGGCGAACCTGCCCGTGCGGCTGGAACTGGGGGTCGAGGACGAGGCCGGTCAGCGCGGCTGGTCCGACACCGAAATCATCACCCTGCCGGGGCGCCGGTTCTTCGATCCCGTCGCGGCCTCGGTCATCGAACTGCGCCGCGCGCTGCTGTGGACCCGCGGCAACGTGCCCGAAATCACCCGCATGATGCGCGCCATCGCCAACCTGCCGGACGATCTGTTCCGCTCTGCCGTGCCCTTTTTGCGGATGCGCGCGATCCTGGGCGACCTTGAAGACGCCGGCCCGGGCATGGCCGATGCCACGCGGCAGGACATCGCGCTTGCCATGTGGGATCTTGCGATGCTGCTGGAAGAAGGCGACCTTGCCTCGGCGCTGGAACGGCTGCAACGCGCGCAGGAACGGCTGAACGAGGCGATGAAGAACGGCGCCTCGGACCAGGAAATCGCCGAGCTGATGCAGGAATTGCGCGAAGCGACCGACGATTACCTGCGCCAGCTGTCGCGCCAGGCCCAGCAGAACGCCGAACAGAATCCCGACATGGCTCAGAACCAGGACAGCATGGAAATGAGCCAGAACGACCTGCAGCGCATGATGGACCGCATCCAGGAGCTGATGGAAGAAGGCCGCATGGCCGAAGCGCAGGAAGCCCTGCGCCAGCTTCAGGAAATGATGGAAAACATGCAGGTCACCGAAGGCCAGGGCGGGCAATCCCCGGGCGAGCAGGCGATGGAAGGTCTGGGCGAGACGCTGCGCGAACAGCAGGGTCTTTCGGACGAGGCGTTCCGCCAGCTTCAAGAACAGTTCAACCCCGGCCAGCAGGGGCAACAGGGCCAGCAAGGTCAACAGGGCGAAGGCCAAGGTCAGGGTCAGGGCCAAGGTCAGGGGCAAGGCGAACAGCAGGGCCAAGGCCAGGGATCGCTGCGCGATCAGCTCGCCGACCGCCAGGAGGACCTGCGCGGCGAGCTTAACCGCCAAAGCCAGAACCTTCCCGGGGCCGGGACCGAACCGGGCGAAAACGCGCGCGAAGCTCTGCGCCGCGCCGAAGAAGCGATGGACGACGCCGAAACTTCGCTACGCCAGGACGATCTGGCCGGCGCCATCGACGATCAGTCCCGCGCGATGGAAGCCCTGCGCGAAGGCATGCGCGACCTGAGCGAGGCGATGTCCCAGCAACAGCAGCAGAACCCGGGCCAGCAGGGCCAGATGCAGGGCGGCGACCCCGGCCAGCAGCGCGACCCGCTGGGGCGCAATGCCGGGTCGAACGGCAATATCGGGTCGGATGAAAACATGGTCCAGGATCAGGACGTTTATCGCCGCGCCCGCGAATTGCTGGACGAAATCCGCCGCCGCTCGGGCGAAGGCGAACGCCCGCAGGCCGAACTGGACTACCTGGAACGGCTTCTGGAACGGTTCTGAACGATTGGGCTTGCCGCGCGGCGATTTGCCTGACAAAAGTCAGGCAAATCGCCGCCGGAGCCGTGCCT
>CAXICP010000412.1:0-3431 GCA_964022595.1 uncultured Salipiger sp. | reverse complement strand
GCGGGGGCGCTGTCGGTCGGGATCGGCTTCGGGCTGCAGAACATCGTGTCGAACGTCGTCTCCGGCATCATCCTGCTGATCGAACGCCCCATTTCCGAAGGCGACTGGATCGAGACAGGCGGCACGCAGGGCATCGTCAAATCGATCTCGGTCCGCTCGACGCGGATCGAAACCTTCGATCGCACCGACCTGATCGTGCCCAATTCCGATTTCGTGTCCGGCAGGGTCACGAATTTCACGCGCGGCAACGTGATCGGGCGGGTGGTGGTGAACGTGGGCGTGGCCTATGGCACCGACACGCGCAGGGTCGAAGACGTGCTGCGTTCCATCGTGCGCCAGCACGACATGGTGCTTCTCAACCCCGAACCCAAGATCACCTTTGAATCCTTCGGCCCGGATTCGCTGGATTTCGTCATCCGGGCGGTGATCCGCGACGTGGGCGAAATGCTGACGGTGATCTCGGATTTCCACCACGAGATCGCCCGGCGTTTCGCCGAAGAAGGCATTGAAATTCCCTTTGCGCAGCGCGATGTCTGGCTGCGCAACCCCGAAGCGCTGCAGGCCACCCGCCCGCCCAAGCCCGAGCCATCGCGCCCCGGACCCGGCAGCGCACCCCCCGAAAGCGCACCAGAGCCAAAGGCCGACATGCCGGCGGGCCGCGCGGGCGACGATGCGGACGGGCCGGCGGGCGACGGGGCAACTGATGGGGCAAATGACGGGGCAGGCGACGGAGAAGGCGGACGATGACACATCTGCAATACAACGACGATCCGTATCTTCGGGACGCGCCCGCGCGGGTCGCGGCGCATACGCCCGAAGGCGGGATCGTGCTGGACCGGACGATCTTTTACGCCAAGGGCGGGGGGCAGCCGGGCGACAGCGGGCGCCTTGTCTGGCCCGGCGGCGCGGTGGTCATCGCCACCGCCGTTCACGGCGATGAGGGCGCGGTGGCGCTTGTGCCCGCCGAACCTGTGCCGCTGCCCCCCGTCGGTACCTACCTGGAACAGCGGCTGGACTGGGACAGGCGGCACCGGCACATGCGCGTGCACACGGCGCTGCACCTGCTTTCGGTGGTGATCCCGCTGCCGGTGACGGGCGGGTCGATCTCGGCCGGGACGGGGCGGCTGGATTTCGCGATGCCCGAGCCGCCCGCCGACAGGGACGCGCTGGAACGGGCGCTGAACGACATGGTGGACCGCGACCTTGTGGTCAGCAGCGACTGGGTCGACGAAGCGGTGCTGGATGCCAACCCGGGGCTGGTCAAGACGATGACGGTGCAGCCTCCGCGTGGGCGGGGGCAGGTGCGGCTTGTGCGGATCGGCACGGGGCGCGACCAGGTCGATCTGCAACCTTGCGGGGGCACCCATGTGGCGCGCACCGGCGAAATCGGGCGCATCCGCATCACCAGGATCGACAACAAGGGCAAGCAGAACCGGCGGGTGACGATTTCGCTGGACTGACGCGCGTCGGGTCAGGGGCGGGCGGCGGCCCGCCTGCCGCGCAGCAGGGGCGCGGCAAGATAGATCGCAAGGCTGGTGACCACGATGGCGCCCCCGGCGAGCATGCGCAGCGTCGGCGCCTCGTCCAGCAGCGCCCAGACCCACAGCGGCCCCAGCACGGTTTCCAGCAGCATGATAAGGCTGACGTTCGCCGCATGCGTCAGCCGCGAGGCCGAGGACAGCGCGAAGAAGGACACCGGCAGGATCAGCAGCCCCGTTGCGAGGATGGATGCAACGCCCCCGTCGGTCATGGCGGCGGGGCCGGTGACGATCAGCCCCACCAACCCGGCCAGAAGCGCGCCGCTGCCAAGCCCCGGCAACAGCGGCAGGCCGGGGCGGCGGCGCAGGGTGACAAAGGTGGTGGCAAGGCACATCGCCACGCCCAGCCCGCAGGCCGCCCCGATCAGCGCCGACCCCGACGCGGTCGCGTCCGGGTGGCCGGATACCGCCAGCGCGATGCCGCAAAGCACCGCGCCGATGGTGACCCATGTGGCGCGCGCCGTCGGCTCGCCCAGCAGCAGGCGCGACATGAGCGCGGCGCAGACCGGCATGCAGGCCACCGCCAGCAGGACCACGGCGACGGGCGCATGGGCAATGCCCAGCGGAAACAGCAGGGCGTTGCAGAAATGGGCAAGAATCAGCACGGCGCCGGCTGGGCTTGCAAGGGCGCGCAACGCGCGGAAATCGCGCGCGATCAGCAGCCATGCCCCCCAGTACACCAGCCCCGTGCAAAGGCCGCGCCAGCCCAGCATCTGCATGCCGTCCATGCCCGAAAGCCGCATGAACAACGCGTCCGGGGTCAGCACGAGCGCACCCAGCCCCGCCATGAGAATGCCCTTGGGCGACGTATCTTTCATGCGGCATCCGGTTGCGGCGAAACTTGCCGCACCGTGGCCTAGCGGTAGAGCGGCTGCAAGCCCATCTGCATGTGGATCTGGTTCACCATGGTTTCGGGCAGCGCCATGGCCTTGCCCAGCCGGTCAAGGAATTCGGCTTCGGCGTCGGTATCGACGGTGATGGCCAGCAGCGCCGCGCCGTAAACCTGCGGGCGCTGGGGTTCGGGCGTGTCGCTGGCCAGCGCCTCGGGGTCGAGCGGGGCGGCGAGAAGTTCGCGCACGGCTGCAAGGTCTTCGGCCGTGGCGCTTTCGCCGACGGTGTCGACGATGCGGGTCTTTTCGGCTTCGTCGATATGGCCGTCGGCCTTGGCCGCCTGGATCATCGCGCGCAACATCAGATGGGCGGATTTCTCGGTTTCCGGGGTCGCGACCGCATCGTTGGTCTGGTCGATCATGGCGCCGATGCCCTTGCCGCCCATGGCGGCGGCGCCTCCGGCAAGCGCCATCAGCCCGGCGATCCCGCCCTGCAGGCCGCCCGCGCCGCCGCCTTGCCCGAACAGCGCGCCAAGCCCGCCTTGCTGCATCTTGGTCATCATGTCCTGCAGCGGGTTGGCGCCGCCTTGCGCCGCGCCGGGCACGACCCCGCTTAGCGCGCCGGCGGCCTGCGCCTGCTGCGCGGCGCCGGGTTCGGACGCCTTGAGCTGCGCGCCCCCGCCCAGCAAGCCCGCCAGGCCCTGTCCCTTGGACAGCTTGTCCACGCCGCGCGCGGCGGCATAGCCAAGCGCGAGCTTCGTCATGGTCTTCATCAGGCTCATGGGGGTCCTCCGGCGTTGCGTTCGGGTTCAGCATGGCAGAGCTTTGCCCGCCATGAAAGCGTCATGCCGCCCGCGCGCCCGTCAGGCTCCCCGTCAGGTTCCGCAGAAGGTCGCCGCGACGATTTCATCGGGCAGCGGCGGGCGGGTCAGATCCTCGGCCTCGGGGTGGTCTTCGTAGGGGCGGGACAGCACGTCCAGAAGGCGGTGAAACGCGCTGTCATCCCCATCGGTCGCGGCGGCGATCATCTGTTCGACGCGGTGGTTGCGCGGGATCACTGAAG
>CAXICP010000411.1:0-3434 GCA_964022595.1 uncultured Salipiger sp. | reverse complement strand
CATGTAGCGCGGCGGCCTGGCGCGGGCGGCCGCAGAACGAACGGACGGGACGCGTGTTCAAACGCCGCGACAGACGGCCATTCCCGAGACTGGTGCTCGAACTGTTCTGGCCCCGCGGCGGCTGGGCGCGGGCGGCGCGGTACGTGCAGCACCGCCTGCACCGCCTGCCCGATTCCCCCGAAACCATCGCGCGGGGCGTGTTCGCCGGGGTGTTCACCACCTTTACGCCGTTCTACGGGCTGCATTTCCTTGTGGCGGGCACGCTGGCGTGGATCCTGCGCGGCAACATCCTTGCATCGCTTCTGGGCACGTTCTTTGGCAACCCGCTGACCTATGTGCCCATCGGCATCGCGTCGCTGCGCACCGGCTACTGGCTGCTGGGCATCGACCGGCACGAACCGCATCACAAGTCTTTGGTGGCCAGCTTCACCAGCGCGGGCACCGATCTTTGGAACAACGCGCTGGCCTGGGTCAGGAACGACCCCGCCGACTGGTCGGCGCTGCACGGGTTCTACCATTCGGTGTTCTACCCCTACATGATCGGGGGCATCCTGCCGGGGATCATCACCGCGCTGATCTGCTATTACCTGACGGTGCCGGTGATCCGCGCCTACCAGAAGCGGCGGCGCGGGGCGCTGAACGCCAAGCTGGCGGCGCTGAAAAAGAAGAAGGCGGAAAGCACGGCGCGTTCCGACTGATCCGCCCCAGACAAGGAAACCGCATGAAACTGTTCGGCCTGATCGCGTTGACCATGTGCGCCTTCGCGGCGAATTCGCTGCTGAACCGGGCGGCGCTGGCGCAGGGGGGGATGGATGCCGCCAGCTTCGGCACGCTGCGGCTGCTGTCGGGCGCGGTCGTGCTGGCGGCGCTGGTGCTAGCGCGCGGCGGGCGCGTGCCTTTCGCGGGGCCGGGCCGGGTGGCCGGGGTCGCGGGGCTGTTCCTGTATATCTACGGGTTTTCGGCGGCTTATGACGCGTTGCCCGCCGGTTTGGGCGCGCTGTTGCTGTTCGGCATGGTGCAGGTGACCATGTTCGCCGCCGGGGTGGCGGGGGGCGAGCCCATCCCCGCGCGGCGCTGGGTCGGCGCGGCGCTGGCCTTTGCGGGGCTGGCCTACCTGTTGCTGCCATCGGGGGGCGCGGGCATCAGCCTGCCCCACGCGCTGCTGATGCTGGGCGCGGGGTTCGGCTGGGGCGTCTATTCGCTGGCGGGCCGGCTGGCCACGTCTCCGCTGGATGCGACCGCCGCGACTTTCGCGATCGCGGCGGGGCTTGGCCTGCTGGTGCAGGCGGGGCTGTCCGGGGTCGGGGCGACGGGTAACTGGACCACCGGCGCCGTCGCGCTGGCGGTGCTGTCGGGGGCGGTGACCTCGGGGTTGGGTTATGCGCTGTGGTACACGGTGCTGCCGCGTCTGCCCGGATCGGTGGCGGCGGTGGCGCAACTGACGGTGCCTGTCATCGCCATGGCGGGCGGCATGCTGTTCCTGGGCGAGACGCTGACCCTGCGCTTTGCCCTGGCCAGCGCGCTTGTCCTGGGCGGAGTCGCCGTGTCGGTGTTGCCGCTGCGCCGCTGATCACTGCGCCCAGGACACGCCGGTCAGGTCGGTCGCCTGCGTCGGCTGGTTGGTCCACAGCCCCTGCACCCGCGCATCGGCCACCGTGGCAAAGCCCAGCTGGAACAGGTAGGCGTTGACGTGATCCTTGGCGATCATGCGCTGGGCCTGCCGGATCAGGTCGGACCGGGCCGCCGGGTCGGTGGTGGTGGTCAGGCGGGCCATCAGGTCCTGAAAATCCGCGTTGTCATACTGAAAATAGTAATCGGGCCGGGCATAGATGCCGATGTCGAAAGGTTCGGTGTGCGACACGATGGTCATGCCGAAATCCTTGCCGCGAAACACTTCTTCCAGCCATTGCGCCCATTCCAGGTTGACGATTTCGGTCGAAATGCCGACCTGGCGCAGCTGCGCGGCGACGATCTCGCCCCCGCGCCGCGCATAAGAGGGCGGCGGCAGCTTGAGCGTGGCGGTAAAGCCTTCGGAAAGGCCCGCCTGCATCAGCAATTCGCGCGCCTTGTCGGGGTCGTGGGCGGACAGGTCGGTCAGGTCGACGTAATCGGGATTGTGCGGCGCGAAATGGGTGCCGATGGGGCTGCCCTGTCCGAACATCGCGCCGTCGATGATGGCCTGCCGGTCGATGGCATGGGCGATTGCCGCGCGCACGCGCGGATCGTCAAGCGGGGGGCGGGCGTTGTTCAGGGCAAGGATGGTTTCGCCTTCGGTGGTGCCGTGCAGGACCTGAAAGCGCGGGTCGGCTTCGAACATGGGCAGGTTTTCGGGGGCGGGGAAGCCCGCGAACACGTCGATATCCTGCGCCATCATCGCGGCGAAGGCCGCCGTCGGGTCGGCGATGAAGCGGAAGGTCACGTCGTCAAGCGCGGGCGCCTCGCCCCAGTAGCCATCAAAGCGCGCCAGTTCGATCCGATCACCCGTGACCCAGCGCCCCAGGCGGAACGGGCCGGTGCCCACGGGGGATTGCTTGATCGTGTCGATGGTTTCGGGGGCGACCATCACCGCATCGCCCCAGGCAAGGTTGAACAGGAAATTGCCATCCGGTTCGCCAAGCGTCACGGCCACGGTGCGCGCATCCTCTGCCGTTACGTCGGTGATCCCGGAAAACAGCGCCTTTTGCGCGTTCTGGCTGTCATCGGCGCGGGCGCGATCCAGCGAGAACACCACGTCCTGCGCATCAAAGGCGCTGCCGTCGTGAAACCGCACCCCCTCGCGCAGCTGAAAGCGGTAGGTCAGGCCGTCGTCGGAAATCTGCCAGCTTTCCGCAAGGCCCGGCACCACGGCGCCGGTTTCGGTGAATTTCGTCAGCCCCTCGAAGACGTTGGAATAAAGCACGCTGTCGATGGCCCCGGCCGCGGCCGAGGTCGGATCCAGGTGCGGCGGTTCCAGTTGCAGCGCGACGGTCAGGTCGGACTGCTGCGCGAACGCGGACTGTGCGGCAAGCAGCAGGGCGGCGGCAAGGGCAAGACGGGGCATCCGGGCGTTCTCCTCGTGGGGGCATGGGGCAAGTGTGCTCGTTTCCCGCCCGCGTGCAAGGCCAAGCGCACTGGAAAGGCGGGGCCGGGCCTGCTAGATGCCGCCCGTGCCCAGAGGGAGGAGCCCATGAGCGCGACCGCTCGCAAGACCGTACCGCTGCCCGATGACATCCGCGCCCGCAAGGGCGGGGTGCCCATCGTCAGCCTGACCGCCTACACCACGCCCATGGCCCAGCTGATGGATGCGCATTGCGATTTCGTGCTGGTGGGGGATTCCGTCGGCATGGTGCTGCACGGGATGGAAAGCACGCTTGGCGTGACGCTGGACATGATGATCCTGCATGGGCGGGCCGTCAAACGCGGGCTGAGCCGCGCGATGATGGTCGTCGACATGC
>CAXICP010000410.1:0-3462 GCA_964022595.1 uncultured Salipiger sp. | reverse complement strand
CAGCGGCAGCTCGCGGCTGTAGTTGATGGTGTTCGTCGCCCGGCGCATATAGGCGCGCCACGCGTCCGAGCCGCTTTCACGCCCGCCGCCGGTTTCCTTTTCCCCGCCGAACGCGCCGCCGATTTCCGCCCCCGAGGTGCCGATGTTGACGTTGGCGATGCCGCAATCGCTGCCGCGCGCGGACAGAAAGGTTTCCATCTCGCGCAGGTCGGTGGTGAAGATCGACGACGACAGCCCCCCGCCCACATCGTTATGCGCATCGATCGCCGCGTCGAAGTCGGCGTATTTCATCACGTAGAGGATCGGCGCAAAGGTTTCGCGCAACACCGGCCCGCCCTGTTGGGGCATCTCGACGATGGCGGGCTTGACGTAATAGGCCGCGTCGCCTTCGACCGGCTGGCGCGCGCCGCCGTGCACCGTGCCGCCAAGGGCCTTTGCCTCGTCCAGCGCGGCGGTCATGGATTCGTATGCCGCCCCGTCGATCAGCGGGCCGACCAACGCACCCGAGGTCAGCGGGTTGCCCACCGACACGCTGTCATAGGCCTTGATCAGCGCGGGCACGAGCTGATCATAGACGCTTTCATGCACGAACAGGCGGCGCATGGTGGTGCAGCGCTGCCCGGCGGTGCCCATGGCGCCAAAGGCGATGGCGCGCAGGGCCATGTCCATGTCGGCGCTGGGGCAGACGATGCCGGCGTTGTTGCCGCCCAGTTCCAGGATGCAGCGCCCGAAGCGCGCCGCCACCTTCGGCCCGACGATGCGGCCCATGCGGGTCGAACCGGTGGCCGACACCAGCGCGACGCGCGCGCTTTGGGTCAACGCCTCGCCCAGTTCGGGGCCGCCCACAAGCACCTGGCTCAGCCCGTCGGGCGCATCGCCGAAGCGGGCGACGGCGCGGTCGAACACCGCCTGCACCGCAAGCGCGGTCAGCGGCGTCTTTTCCGACGGCTTCCACACCACCGGATCGCCGCAGACCAGCGCCAGCGCCGCGTTCCAGCACCAGGGCGCGCAGGGGAAGTTGAAGGCGGTGATGATGCCGACCACCCCCAGCGGGTGCCAGGTTTCCATCATCCGGTGTCCGGGCCGTTCCGTGGCGATGGTCAGCCCGTAAAGCTGGCGCGACAGGCCGACCGCGAAATCGCAGATGTCGATCATCTCCTGCACCTCGCCCAGCCCTTCGGACGGGGATTTGCCAGCCTCGATCGACACCATGCGGCCGAGGTCCTCCTTGGCGCGGCGCAGCTCTTCGCCGAACAGGCGCACCAGCTCGCCGCGGCGCGGGGCGGGCACCATGCGCCAGTCCTTGAAGGCGGCGGCGGCGGTGTCGATGGCAGACTCGGCATCGGCGCCCGTTTGCACCGCCAGGCTGGCAACGGGTTCGCCCGTCACCGGCGATATGACGGCCATGCCGCCCGCCACGTCAAGCGCAGCGGTCGCGCCGCAATTGGCCAGCGTGCGGGCGGTCAGGGCAGGCAGGGGTTCGGTCAGCATCTTGCGGTCTCCTTGAAACGTCGCGCAAAGCCTATCACCCGAGCGCGCGCAAGCACCAGCCGCCGGGCGCGGCGGCGGCTTCGATCAAAGATCAAGGTCCACGCTGACCGGAAAATGATCCGATGCGCGCAGCAGCGCATCGCGCAGTTCGGGCCGGTGCCAGCAATCGGGGTCGTCGAACGGGTGCCAGATGCGCCAGCGCGCGCCCTGCGCCAGATCGGCCGAGACCATGGCGTAATCCAGCATGAACTGCATGTAGCGCCCTTCGGCCTTCAGGTAGAACCGCGCCGAGGTCGGCTGCGGCGCAAGCCCCGATTGCAGCGCCAGCGTGGCGTGGGGGTCGCGAAGCGCCTGCGCCCCCTCGCCCAGCACGATCTCGACCGAGCTGCGCCCGAACAGGTTCTCGTATTCGTCCAGCCCCGGCCCGTCGTTCAGATCGCCAAGCACCACCACGCCATCGCCCGCCCCCAGCAGCGCGTCGATTCGCCGGCGCAGCCAGATCGCCTGCGCCAGCTGCTTGCGCCGGTTGGCGATCGCCAGCCGCATGATCCTGTCATGCCCGCGCGCCCCATGCGGCGCCTTGGATTTCAGATGCGCGCCGATCAGCCGGACCCGGCGCCCGGCGGGCGTTTCCAGGATGACCTCAAGCGGGGGCTTGGAAAAGGTCACCCTGTCTTCGGTCGCATCGATATCCAGATCGATGTGGAACACATCGTCAAAGCGCAACGCGTCCGCGGCCCGCATCGGGGCATGGCGCGCCGAAAGCCTGCCGGGGTCGTACATCAGCGCGATTTCCTGCTGGGTGTCGTTGGCAAAGCCCGTCAGCACCGCCGATGTGCGCAGATCGAAGGCGGCGGCAAAGGCGCGCAGCGCGCGGCCCGTGTCGCGCCGGGTGCTGGTGTCGGGCGCCTCGATCACCATGATGGCATCCGCATCCAGCGCGGTCATGACGATGCCCAATGCCTCGGCCTGCTGCGCGCGCGTCACGTCATGGCGCCCGGACCAGCCGTCATCCGCGATCAGCCGCCCGGCATCGTCGAACAGCGCATCGAACCATTCGACATTATACGTCGCAAGGCGCATCAGGCCGCGTGCCGGGCCGAGATTTCTTCCCATGCGTGGTTGATGTCGATCAGGCGTCTTTCGGACATCTTCACCGCCTCTTCGGGCACGCCGCGCGCCTGCATCACGTCGGGGTGGCAGTCGCGCACCAGTTGGCGCCAGTGGCGGCGCACCTCGGCCAGCGGTGCCTCGGGCGACACGCCCAGCACGGCATAGGGGTCGGGATCGGCGTCGGGCACGAAGCGCATGCGCAGCGTGCGGAACTTCTGGTCGGGAATGTCGAAGATGGCGGCGACCCGTTCCAGGAACGCATCTTCGGTCGGGTGGTACTGCCCATCGGCGACGGCGATGTAGAACAGCCCCTCGAGCAGGTCCAGAAGCGGGCCGTCGCGATCCTCGAACATGCGGCGGATGCGGGTGGCGTATTCCTCGTAGCCCGCAACGTCCTGCCGCGCGAGGTTGAACACCCGCGCCGCCGCCGCCTCGTCTTCGGGGGCGATGCTGAACACCTCGCGAAAGGCGCTGACCTCGTTGCGGGTCACGCGCCCGTCGGCCTTGGCCATCTTGGCGGACAGGGCGATCACCGCGATGGTGAAGGCGACGCTGCGTTCGGGCGGATTGCGCAGGCGGTCGAAGACGGCGCCAAGGCTTTCGCCGCTGGCAAGCGCGGACAGGGCTTCGGAAATGCGGGACCAGATGGACATGGGGGGATTCTAGCGGTTAAGCCGGGCGCTGTCAGGCGTAACCGCGCCCGATCACAGAAATTTCTGCATCAGCACAAGATCCATCCAGCGCCCGAACTTGTGGCCCACGCGGGGCAGTCGCGCCACCTGCGTGAAACCGATGGCGGCGTGGAAGGCGATGCCATCGGGGTTTTCGCCCGACACGCCCGCGAAAAGCGAATGCACG
>CAXICP010000409.1:0-3481 GCA_964022595.1 uncultured Salipiger sp. | reverse complement strand
AATCCTCGTGCAGTTTCAGACAGCAGGCACCTGCCTTGATCTGCTCTTCCAGCGGCGCGGGCAGCGAGGCGTTCCCCTTGCCCGCAAAGGCCAAATTCATCGGAAAGGCATCGGCGGCCTGCATCATCCGCCCAAGGTGCCACGGCCCCGGCGTGCAGGTGGTGGCCAGCGTTCCGTGGGCGGGGCCAGTGCCACCGCCCAGCATGGTGGTCAGGCCGGAATGCAGCGCATCCTCGATCTGTTGCGGGCAGATGAAATGGATGTGGCTGTCCATGCCGCCGGCGGTAAGGATGCGCCCCTCGCCGGCGATGACCTCGGTTCCGGGACCGACGATGATGTTGACGCCGGGCTGGGTGTCGGGGTTGCCCGCCTTGCCGATCTTGTGGATGCGCCCGTCGCGAAGCCCCACATCGGCCTTGTAGACCCCGGTATAGTCGACGATCAGCGCGTTGGTGATGACCGTATCAACCGCCCCCTCCGCGCGCGTCGCCTGCGATTGCCCCATCCCGTCGCGGATCACCTTGCCGCCGCCGAACTTCACCTCTTCGCCGTAGATCGGCGCGTTGCCCCCGCCCGCCTGGCCGACCAGCTCGGCGGTCAGGTCGCGTTCCACCTCGATGATCAGGTCGGTGTCGGCCAGGCGCAAGCGGTCGCCGGTGGTGGGGCCGAACATCGCGGCATAGTCAGAGCGGGAAATCCGTGCGGGCATCGGGTGAACCTCGTGTTTCGTGGCGGCGCCGACGGGGCGCACATTCATTGGCGGCCCATGCGGGCCTCAGGCTTTGAAGACCTCGTCCACCGGCACCTGCAAGGCGTTCGCCACGGCGTTGGTCTGGCTCGCCATGCCGACCACGGCGAGCAATTCGTTCAGCATCTCGTCGCTCATCCCCCTGGCCCGGGCAGAGGCCGTGTGCGAATGGCAGCAATAAGTGCAGGCATTGGCGGCCGAGACCGCGATATAGATCATTTCCTTGGTCAGCGGGTCCAATGCGCCCGGCCCCATCACCGCCTTCAGCCGATCCCAGGTCGCCTTGAGCGTCTGCGGATCATGCGCCAGCGCGCGCCAGAAGTTGTTGACGAAATCGGTCCCGCGCGCCGCCCGGATATCCGCGAACACCTCGGCGGCAAGCGGGGCCAGCTGGTCATCGCTCAGAAGGGGGCGGGTTGCCATCCGTTCCCCCTCAGACCGGTACGTCGTCGGTGCTGGGCGTGCCCGCGGTCTGCGCCGTGGTCGTGGTTCGCCTTGCCTTCGACCCCAGCGACACAGGCCCGCAGATACCCATCGCCGCGCCCGGCATCCCGCCGCGCATCGAAGCAAAGGGATTGGCCAGCGCGGCCTGCCGCCCGGCGTCGATCATCGCCCGCGTCCATCGGATGTTCAGGGCCGTGGCCTGCGCGCTTGCGCGAAAGGCCAGCAGGGTCCAGCCCATCGGTGTCATCGGAAACATCGGCTTTTCTCCTGTTGGTTCGGCATGTGAAGGGTTCAGGCCCGGCGCGCCAGGCGTTTGCGGTTGGATCGGGCCTTGTGTTCCAGCGGTCCGGTCCAGGCGTCCAGAACCCGGTCGGGTGCGGCGCCGCCCATGGCAGCTCGGCTTGCGCCCCACCAGCTTTGCATGAAGGCGGGGCCCTTTTCGTTCACCATCCGCGAAGTCTCGGACGGGGCGATTGGCCAGATTCCTGCCATCCCGAGCGTGCGATAGGCGATCACCTGCTGCGATTCCGCGACAAGAGAGCCAAGTTGCAGCAGGCTGCGCTGCCACGACGCCGCATCATCGAAAATGGTCAAAGGGGCCCCATCACGTTCTGATTGAACCCATAGACCTTGCGCGCCCCCGCAAGCGGGATCAGCGCGACCTCGCGGCGCTGGCCCGGTTCGAACCGCACAGCCGTTCCGGCGGCGATGTCCAGCCGCATGCCGCGCGCGGCGGCGCGGTCGAAGTCCAGCGCCGGGTTGGTTTCGGCGAAATGGTAGTGCGAGCCCACCTGCACCGGCCGATCGCCGGTGTTGGCGACCATAAGGACGATCGCATCGCGCCCCGCGTTCAGTTCCAGATCACCCTTTGCGGGGAAAAGCTCGCCCGGGATCATTTCCGCGCCCTCACCCGCGCCAGCACCAGCCGCGCCGCAAGCGCCGCCACGCCCAGCCCCGCGACGGCAATCAGCCAGGATGCGCCGTCATGAGGGTGCAGATGCGCGCCCCCGTCCGTGTGGGCCAGCGCGGGGCCTGCGAAAAGCGCGAAAGTCAGGGCGTATTTCATGGCTATCATCCTTGGGCAGACGGTCAGCGGATCGGGTTGTGAACGGTCACAAGCTTGGTGCCATCGGGGAAGGTCGCCTCGACCTGCACCTCGTGGATCATCTCGGGAACGCCTTCCATGCATTGTTCGGCCGTAACGACCTGCGCCCCGGCTTCCATCATCTCGGCGACCGAACGGCCGTCTCGGGCGCCTTCCACCACCGCATCCGTAATCAGCGCCACGGCTTCGGGATAGTTCAGCCTGACGCCGCGTCCCAATCGTTTGCGCGCCACTTCGGCGGCCATTGCGACAAGCAGCTTGTCCTTTTCGCGGGGGGTCAATTGCATCGGTCAGATCATCCAGGGTCGAGGAAGTTCGGCCCCGCACAAGTGGCGCAGGACAGGGGCAAGGTGGCCTCGCAGCGCGAAGCCGTCAACGGAAACCATACGGATCACAACAAGATCGGGGCCAAGCGCGGATGCGCCTGCGCTTTGGGGCAGCATTTCGCGCAGCCTGTCCATCCCCGTCGCGGCGCCGGGGGCGGCGCAGATCACCGTCGCCATGGCGCCCGCGCCCGCCGCCACCGCCCCATGGGCCAGCGTGGCAAAGGCATCGCCTTCCAGGCGCAGGCGGTCGGCAAAGGCAAGCGCGCCGTCGATGCGCAGATCGATGCGGTCGCGCAGGCGCAGATCGTGCAGCACCTCGCCCATGGCATGGCGCCCGAAGATGAAGGATTCGCAGGCGATCAGCCGCGCATCGCCGGCCATGTCGATGCGCAGGCGCCGGTCAAGCGCGGCGCCTTCGAACAGGATCGTTTCCTGCGGCAGCCAGTCCAGCCGCGCCCCCGGCCCAAGCGCAAGCCGCGTTTCCACGCGCCCGGTCTGCGCGGGCA
Source organism: uncultured Salipiger sp. (assembly GCA_964022595.1). Taxonomy (GTDB): domain Bacteria; phylum Pseudomonadota; class Alphaproteobacteria; order Rhodobacterales; family Rhodobacteraceae; genus Salipiger. The sequence continues at coordinate 352 of CAXICP010000409.1, read as the reverse complement.
GCGCGCGATAGATGCGTTCGGCGGCCTGGGTCGTCATGACAAGATGCGCACCCTCTTCGGCCTGCGCTTCGACGTCGAAGGAATCGCCGCCGGTCACCCCGCCGGAACTGTTCAGATAGACCGCCTGCAACGCCCCCTGCGCGCGGGGAAACAGCAGCTTGGCGCTGCCCGACATGTGCAGATCGCGGATGACGCTGCGCGCACCGCGCCTGCGCACCGACAGCCGCGCCCGCCCCCTTGCCCGCTGCGCCGCGGGCTGCGCCGATGCGGCGGCGTCGCTCGCCGGCATGGTCCTCCCTTGGCTCGCGGGGCGCGCGCCCGCTTGAACCCTTCAAGCGCCAGGCGGGGGCCG
>CAXICP010000408.1:0-3504 GCA_964022595.1 uncultured Salipiger sp. | reverse complement strand
TTCCCATGGCCGGGCTTGCGGTGCAGCCGGCGCATCTGGCGGATTTCTGCGCGGGCACCGGGTATTTCAACACTTTCGGCGGCAACCCGGTGGCAGCGGCGGCGGGCCACGCGGTGCTGCGGGTGATCCGGAACGAAGGCTTGCAGCAAAGCGCCCAGGCGGTGGGCGCGCAGCTTCTGGACGGGCTGCGCAGCATCGCCGCGAGGCATGACCGCATCGCGCAGGTGCGCGGCGCGGGGCTGTTTCTGGGGGTCGACCTGGTGGATGGGGGGGCGCCGGATGCGGCATTCGCCACGCAGGTGGTCGACCGGATGTGCGCCCTTGGCGTGCTGATCGGGGCGGCGGGGCCTTATGGCGCAACGCTCAAGCTGCGCCCGCCGCTGTGCCTGACCCCGGCCGAGGCAGACCAGTTCCTGGAAAAACTTGAGCGCGCCCTGTCAGGCTAGCCGCAGCTTCACCCCCGCCGCCCCCAGCGCCTGCGCCAGCGGGCCGCGCGGGGCGGCGTCGGTCACCAGGTGGTCGACCTCGCGCCAGTCGGCGTAGCGCGCCGTCGCGATGCGGTCGAACTTGGAATGATCGGCGATCACCATGCTGCGGGCACAATGGGCCAGCATCGTGGCATAGACGTCGCCCGCTTCGATCAGCGCATCCGAGGGGCCAAGCGGTGACAGGGCGCTGGCGCCGGTCACCGACCAGTCGGCGGAATAATCCGACAGGAATCGCACCGTCTGCGCCCCGTGCATGGCGCCCTCGCCGGCGTGATAGACCCCGGGCGCCATGATGATGCGGATCGACGGGTTCGGCGCCAGCGCGGCGGCGACGCTGGTGCTGTGGGCGATCACCGTCAGGTCCGACATCTGCGCCGCCATGCGCTGCGCCAGCTGCGTGGTGGTCGCGCCCGACCCAAGCATCACCACGCGCGCTCCCGCCATCAGCGCCGCCGCCCGTGCCGCGATGGCGGCGCGTTCGGCGACCAGCGCCTTGTGGCGTTCGGCAAGCGCGGGTTCCACCGGGCGGCGCATCATCGCCCCGCCGTAGGTGCGCGCGATCAGCCCGCGCGCCGCAAGCTCTGCCAGACCGCGGCGGATGGTTTCCGTGGGGACGTCGCTTTCGTGGGCAAGCTGGCCCTCCCGCAGCGTCGGAGTGATCGCCAGCCGGTCAAGGATCGCCCTTTGACGTTCGTCCTTTCTGCGCGACATGCCCGGCCCCCTGCTTGCGGGGCGATCCAAGCAGAGCCGCGGGCGGGCATCAACCCCGCCCGTCAGTGCATGTGCCCGGCGTGGCTGTGGTGCGCGGCATTCGCGGCCTCGACCGCCACATGCAGGTCAAGTTCGCCGATGCTGGTCAGCAGGTGCATGCCGAACCCATCGCCGGCATGCAGATCGCGCGTCAGCCCGTCCAGCCGGATCGCCAGCGCGTCCGGTTCCAGGTGCAGCGCGCGGCCCGGGGCGATGGGCACGGCCGGGATGACCTCCCACGCCGCTTCGCCGTTTTCCAGGCGGAAGGCGACCAGCGCGCCGCCTTGGGAAATGTCGGACGTGGCGCCTTCGATCAGCACCGGCTCGGCGCCTTCGTTTTCCAGTTCGACGAAGACATGGGCGACCGGGCCGTCGGTGGCGCGCGTCCAGGCGTGCAGCGCGTGCAGGGCGCCCTGCTGGGACAGGTGGTCGTCATGATCCTGCGCGATGGCGGGAAGCGGCAGCGCCAGCAGCGCGGCAGTCAGGAAACGGCGCATGGAAAGGTCCTTTCGAAACCGGGGATCAGGAACGCAGCCCCTGCGCCACCGGCTGGCGCAGGACGACGGCGGCGGGAAGCAGCGACAGCAGCAGCGTCACCGACACGAAGGCGGCAAGGAAGTGGATCTCGCTCCAGCCGATGGGGGCGGTCACAAGCACATCGGTGCGCGCCGTCACCACGCGCGCCAGCACCGACGCCGCCCCGACCCCCACGCCAAGGCCCAGCACTGCGCCCGCCAGCAGCAGCGCCGCGCCAAAGCACCACACCACCGCAAAGACGAACCGCGCCGGGGCACCAAGCGCGCGCAGCAGCGCGATCTGCCGGCGGAACAGCCGCGACAGGATGAACAGCCCCAGCAACACCGCGGCGGCCACAAGCCCCTGCGTGACCAGCGCCATCAGCGACATCACCTGACGGATGTCGCCCAGCACGCCGTAAAGCTGCGCCAGCACGCCGCCGGGAAAGAACGCCATGGTCTCGCGGTCGCGGGTGAATTCCGAGCGCAGGGCATAGGTCGCCCACAGCGCTTCCGAGCGCACGACGATGGCGGGCGTGCCGGGGAAATATTCCGCATCGAAGGGCGGGCCGATCTGCAAGGCCCGCTCGGGGGCGTGGCCGTTGGCAAGTCCGTGCACCTGCCAGACCGCTTCGACCGGCACCAGGATCGCCCTGTCCCAGGGGGTTCCCGTGGGGGCCATGCGGCCCACCACCGTCAGGTGGGCATCGCCATGCGCATCCGCCTCGGCGCCATCGCCCGCGCCGTGGGCGGGGGAAAACCCGTCGCCGATCCGCAGCGGGACCAGCGCTCCGGCCAGCGCTTCGCCGGCGCTGCGCCACATGCGCCCGTCGATGCGGTCGTCCGAAAGGTAGCGGGCGAAGGCTTCGGTCGTGCCGACCACCGGCGAGCGCCCGAAGCTGTCGCCGAAGGCAAGCGGCGCGGCGATGGACACGTTTTCATGCCCGGCGATCTCGGCGTAGGTGGCGCCGTCCAGCAGGCCCATGTCCGAAGGTTGCAGGAACACCGCCGCAAGCATCACCGTCAGCTCGCTGCCGGGGGCCGCGACCACAAGGTCGAACTTGTCGGCGGCCTGCGCGGTGCCGCGCCGCAACCCGCGTTCCTGCGCCAGAAGCCCGATCCCCATGCCGACCGACACCGCGATCAGCAGCACGAACAGCGCGGAGGCCCCGCGAAAGCGCCACAGGATCGCGCGCACCAGCGGCCATGGGGCGTATCCGCGCAGCACCAGCGCGCCGGTCAGCAGCGCGGGCGCCAGCCAGGCCAGCGCCAGCAGCGCATCCTGCCACAGCACGGGCAGCGCATCCCAGGTCATGCGGCGGCCTCGCTGTCCTGCGCGATGGCGCCGTCCTCGACCGTCAGCACCCTGTCCATGCGGGCCAGAAGCCGTTCGTCGTGGCTGACGGCGATCAGCGTCGTGCCGGTGTCGCGGGCCATGGCGATCAGGTCGTCGCCCAGCCGGTCGGCGGCGGCGCGATCCAGGCTTGCGGTCGGCTCGTCCGCCAGCAGGACCGGCGCGGCCGAGGCCATGGCCCGCGCGATCGCCACCCGTTGCCGTTCACCGCCCGAGAACGACGCAACCTGCCGCCCGGCGTGCTGCGCCAGCCCCAGCGCCTGCAACCTTTGCGCGGCGCGGGCGCGCAGGGCGGCGCGCGCCGCGCGGGGGCGAAACAGCGCGGTCAGCGCCGCGTTGTCCTGCGCCCCAAGTTCTTCGAACAGCAGGAAATCCTGAAAGATCATGCCGATGTTGT
>CAXICP010000407.1:0-3514 GCA_964022595.1 uncultured Salipiger sp. | reverse complement strand
TCATCGTCGCGCCCAACAAGAAGGTGCAGCTGATGATGACCTACCCCATGTCGGTGGGCCGCAACTTCGCCGAGGTGCTGCGCGCGCTGGACGCCCTGCAAAAGACCTATGGCGCGCCGCTGGCGACCCCCGCGAACTGGGAAACCGGCAAGGACGTGATCGTCGCCCTGTCGCTGGACGACGCCGCCGCCACCGAGAAATACGGCGCGCTGGACATCAAGCTGCCCTACCTGCGCTACGCCAAAGATCCCGCCTGACGCGCCGCGCATCGACCCCGAACAACGAAGGGCCCGCCGGAAACGGCGGGCCTTTTGCGTCACGGCGCCCCGTTGTTCGCCGTGGTGCCAAAGCCCCCGCAAGCGCCATTTCGAATTTCAATTGACGAATCGAAAGTCAAGGCGCCATCATTTCATAAGATTTGTATTGAATACCGTGCTCAGCAACAGGAATTTGAATATGAAATCGAATACCATTCTTGCCGCAGTCGCTTGCCTTATATTGCCCCAGGTTTCCGAGGCTGCGACATTCACCGCGACCTTTTCGGATTTCGACCTTTTGGGATCAGGCGCCTTTTACAATATCTCGCCCCTCAGCTTTTCGATGGAGCTTACCACCGAGGGCGATCCATACGGCTCGGCCACGCGCAACCTGATCGACATTGTATCGGCCCCCTTGACCTTTCCCACGATCGAGACCGAAAGCGGCAGCGAAACCCTTGATTTTCTTGGGCGGGTCTTCAGCACTTCGGGCGGGGATGTTGTCGGGTCCGGAGTTGTCTTCGGGAACATTGTGACCGGATCATCGGGGATTTTCGAAAACATCATGTTCGTCGAGTTCGCAATCGGCGACGTGGATACCATTCATGCAATGGCCGTCGGGGAAACCGCTACTTTCGGCCTGGACGTGATGTTCGAAACCTGGGAGTTGGATTCAAGCTATGCCCTGGTGGACAACCTGGACTTTGCCGATGGAACGGCAAGCGTGTCCGTCACCATCACCGAGGCATCGCCGCTGGCCCCCGTGCCGCTTCCGGCGACGCTGCCGCTGCTGTTTGCCGGGCTGGCCGGGATCGGCATGGCCACAAGGCGCCGGCGGGTGAACGCATCGCCCGAAAGCTGACCGGCCCGGGCACAAATCACCGCAGGCCCCGGCGCTAGATGTCGAACCGGTACACGCCCCCCCGCCCCCGCGCGATGGCGTGGCGTTCGATCATCCGGCGCGTGTGGGGCTTGCCCTCGCCCCGGTGCAGCGACAGCAGGCGCGCATAGGTGCCGTGATCGGCGACGGTGCGGCGGGTGTTGTGGCGGATGTATTCGACCCAGGTCGGCACGTGATAGGTTTCCTGCCACATCCTCGGGTCTTCCAGATCGCGCATCAGCACCCAGTTCTGCGCCCCGTCGCGGATGCGCACACGGCGCCGCTCGGCCATGATTTCAAGGAACTGCGGCACGTCGGCGGGGTCGATTTCGAACTCGGTCACGGCCACCACCGGCCCGCTGCGCGGCTGCACGTCCAGTTGCAGCATCGGTTCGCGAAACAGCCCCAGCGGCGACAGGTCAAGGCTGCTGTATTCGGGCAGGCCCCGGCGCAGCCCCACGATGGCCGCCACCGCCAGCGTCACCGCCGCCCCGATCAACGCGACCCGCAACGAGCGCCCGTCGGACACCGCACCCCACAGCCAGCTGCCCAGCGCCATGCCTCCGAAGCTGGCCGACTGGTAAAGCGCGATGGCGCGACCCACGACCCAGCGCGGCGTCGACAGCTGCACCGTCACGTTGAACAGCGACAGCGCGATGACCAAGGCCGCCCCGCTTGCCATCAGCGCCGGCAGGCAGGCCCAGATCACCGGCGCAAAGGCCAGCACCAGCGTCGACAGCGCCCCGATGCCCGCGGCAAGGCGGCAGATATGTTCGTTGTCCATGGCCGCGCGCAGGCGGGCGTTCACGAACGCCCCCCCGATCGCCCCCACCCCGAAGGCGCCAAGCAGGATGCCGTAGGTGGTGGCGTCTCCGCCGAGGCGCTCATGCGCGATGACGGGCAGCAGCGACAGCGCCGCCACCGCGCCCAGCCCGAACACGAAGGCCCGCCCCATCACGTTCACAAGGTTCGGAGACATCGCCACGTAGCGCAGCCCCGACTGGATCGCGAGGCTTAGCGGCTCGCGCGGCAGGGCATTGTCGGGCACCGGTGCCTTCCACAGCCAAAGCGCGGCGATCATCGCCACATAGCTGACCGCGTTCAGCGCAAAGGCCGCCGCCGCCCCGGCCGATGCCACGATGATGCCGCCGATGGCCGGCCCGACCGATCGCATGGCGTTGAACGCCATCGAATTCAGCGCGACCGCCGCCGGCAGGTCGCCGCGCGGCACGATATCGCCCATGGACGCCTGCCAGGACGGGTTGAAAAAGGTCGATCCGGTGCCGATCATGAAGGTCAACCCCACCAGCAGCCAGGGCGTCATCAGCCCCTGCCACGCCAGCAGCGTCAGCAGCGCCGCCGAGCCCATCATGAAAAGCTGCGCCCCGATCATCACCTTGCGCCGGTCGTGGCTGTCGGCAAGCGTGCCCGCGAAGACCGCGAACAGCATGGTCGGCACCGTGACCGCCGCCTGCACCAGCCCCACCATCGCGTCGGAAGAGCTGATCTGCGTCATCATCCAGCCCGCGCCCACCGACTGCACCAGCGTGCCAAGATGCGACACCAGCGACGCCCCCCAGCGGTTTCTGAAGGCGGGGATGCGCAGGACGGAAAGCGGGCTGGAGGCAGATGGGGGCATACGGGGCGCAAGGGTCCGGAAAACGGCAACCGCCGAAGCGCGGGCCTTGGCCAGAGACTGGCACAGCGTCGCGCAACGTCAAGGCCCCCCGGCTAGCGACGGGCGCGCTGCGGCAAAACCGCCCCGGAACGCGGCGCGCTGGATGCACGAAGGGGGCCGGCGGTCATCGCGCCGGCCCCCTTCATCGCATGTCCCGCGCTTAAAGCGTGGGGTAGATCGGGAACCGCTTGAGGAACTCGGTCACTTCGCCGCGCACCTTGGCTTCGACTTCGGCGTTGCCGTCCTCGCCGTTGGCGGCAAGCCCGTCGACCACCTCGATGATCCAGTCGGCGATCTGGCGGAAGTCATCTTCGCCAAAGCCGCGCGTCGTGCCGGCGGGCGAGCCAAGGCGAATCCCCGAGGTCACCGTGGGCTTTTCGGGATCGAACGGCACGCCGTTCTTGTTGCAGGTGATATGCGCGCGGCCCAGTGCTTTTTCGGTGTCGTTCCCTTTGACGCCTTTGGGGCGCAGGTCGACCAGCAGCACATGGGTGTCGGTGCCGTGGGTCACCGTATCCAGACCGCCTTTGATCAGCTGATCCGAAAGCGCCTGCGCGTTCTTGATCACCTGCTGGGCATAGGTCTTGAACGACGGCTGCAGCGCCTCGCCAAAGGCCACGGCCTTGGCTGCGATCACATGCATCAGCGGGCCACCCTGGGTGCCGGGGAAGATGGCCGAGTTGACCTTCTTGGCGATGG
>CAXICP010000406.1:0-3523 GCA_964022595.1 uncultured Salipiger sp. | reverse complement strand
GGCCCCGGTGGCGCGCGCCGCGTCGATGTAATCCAGCGCGCGCACCCCCGAGGTGACCGCTTCGGCCACGCGGGTGATGGGGGGGATGAAAACGATGGTCAGCGAGACGAGGCTGTTTACGATCCCCGCCCCAAGCGCCCCCGAAATGGCGATCGCCAGCAGCACCGACGGAAAGGCAAAGAACACATCCACGGTGCGCATGATGATGGTGTTGGTCATTCCGCCCACGTAGCCCGCCACGATGCCCAGCACCGTGCCGATGAAGAACGCCAGCACCACGGGCATAAGGCCGATGAACAGGGTCAGGCGGCCTCCGTAGATCAGGCGGGCCAGCATGTCGCGGCCCTGCTCGTCGGTGCCAAGGATGTGGCCCTCGGTGCCCAGCGGTTTCAGCCGCGCGATCATCGAACCCTTGTAGGGGTCGGCAAGGCCCAGCCAGGGCGCGAACACCGCCGACAGGATCAGCAAAAGCACCACGCCAAGGCAGATCATCGTCAGCGGGTCGCGCAGCAGCCGCGCGCCCACCCCGGCCCAGTAGCCCTGGGGGTTCGGCGTGGCGGTGACGGGGGCGGTTTCGGCAAGGGCCATGTCAGGTCCTTTGAATGCGGGGGTCGATCGCGGCCTGCACCACGTCGACGATCAGGTTCATGGCAACGAAGAACAGCGCCAGCACAAGGATCGTGCCCTGCAACAGCGGCAGGTCGCGCTGGAAGATGGCGTTGGACAGCAGGAAGCCGCTGCCGGGCCAGTTGAACACCGTCTCGATCAGGATCGACCCGCCCAGCAGGTAGCCCAGCTGCAGGCCCATCACCGAAAGCGCGGTGGCGGCGGCGTTGCGGGCCACATGGCGCAGCACGTCGACGCGGCTCATGCCCTTGGCATATAGCGCCTGCACGAAATCCTGGGTCAGGATGTCGCCCGCCAGCGCGCGCACGGTGCGCGACACGATGCCGATGGGCACCACGGCCAGCGTCACGGCGGGCAGGATCAGGTGGCGCATGTGCAGCCAGTCCCATTCCCAGGCGCTTGACCCGCCCGGCCCCGCGCCCATCGACGGCAACCAGCCCAGGTTGACGGAAAAGATGATGACCAGCACGATGCCCAGCCAGTAGTTCGGCACCGACACGCCGGTGATCGAAAGCGCGGTCACCGCCCGGTCGATCCAGCTGTCACGGAAATAGCCCGCAAGAAACCCAAGGAACACCCCGATGGGAAAGGCGATCACCGCGGCGCTGGCCGCCAGCAGCAGCGAATTCTTCACCGCGCCGAACACCTCGGTCGCGACGGGGCGGCCGGTGGCGATGGATTTGCCCATGTCGCCCTGCGCAAGGTTGCCGATCCAGACCGCGTACTGGATGGGCAGGGGCTTATCCAGCCCGTAGGCGGCGCGCATGGCGGCCTGCTGTTCGGCGGTGGCATCGACGGGCATGATCGCCGTCAGCGGATCGCCCGGGGCGATCTGCACCAGAAGGAAGCAGATGACCGAAACACCGAAGGCCACCGGCAGAACCAGGATGAGACGGCGGATAAGATAGCTGAGCACGCGGCGTTACCTTGCTTTTGATCGCGGCCCCGCCCGAAGGCAGGGCCGCCGTGTCATGGCCGGGATCACTCTTCGATCGTGATGCCCGAAAAGTTCTGGTACCAGTTCTGCGCCTGAACGAAGCCCTTGACCTTCGGCGCCATGGCGCGCGGGGCGACGTCATGGGTGACGAACAGGAACAGCGCGTCGTTGACGTATTTCTCATGCGTCTTCTGCAGCACGGCCAGCTGTTCCTCGGGGTCGAAGGTGGTCTTGATCTGGTTGAACAGCTCTTGCATCTCGGGGTCGGAATAATGGCCCCAGTTGGTGCCGTTGGGCGCGATCAGGTTTTCGTCCAGGTGACGGATCAGCCCGGTGAACGGGTCCTGGATGAAATAGGTGAAGTTGATCGACTGCGCGCCCTCGACCGCGGGATCGGCCGCGCCGGCCCGCCACAGGTTGATCATCTGGTTCCACTCGACGACCATGAATTCCACGTCGATCCAGATTTCCGCCAGGCTTTGCTGAACGTATTCGTTCATCGGCAGCGGCAGCATCTGCCCGGACCCCGACGGCGAGATCAGCGCCTTGACGCTCAGGTGGTTGTCGGGGCCAAAGCCGGCCTCGGTCATCAGCGCCTTGGCGGCGTCCAGATCATAGGTCACATCAAAGGTCGGTTCCCCGAACCACTGCGAGCTGGGCGGCAGGAAGCCCTTGGCCGGCACCATCAACCCGCCAAGCAGCGGCATCATGCCTTCCCGGTCGATGGCAAGGTTCGCGGCCTTGCGCACGCGGATGTCGTTCCAGGGCGACCCTTCAAGGCGGCTGAGGTGCCAGGTCCAGTTGTGCGGATAGGCGTTGGACGAGATGACGAAACCGTTGCCTTCCATCGCGGGGATGGTGTCGGGCGCGGGCGCCTCGATCCAGTCGACCTGCCCCGACATCAGCGCGGCGGCGCGGGCGTTGGGTTCGGGCAGCGGGATCAGCACCATTTCATCCAGCTTGGGGATGCGGGTTTCGTCCCAGTAATCGGTGTTGGGCACCAGCACGGCGCGTTCGCGCGGCACGAATTCGGTCAGCTTCCACGGGCCGGTGCCCGACGGCGACATCGCGACCTTTTCCCAGTCCATGTCGTTGGCTTCCCAGTTCGCCTTGGACGACATCAGGATCCACGCAAGCTGGTAGGGCAGCGTGGCGTCGGGCTCTTTGGTGGTGATGGTCAGCGTCAGATCGTCGATGGCCTCGTAGCTGGCGACGGCGGGAATGCGCGACTTGCCCTGCGCCGACTGGCGCGGATCGTATTGCGCGCTTGTCTCGTCAAGCAGCTTGTCCAGGTTCCAGACGGCGACTTCGGCGGTAAAGGGTGACCCGTCGTGAAAGGTCACCCCCTCGCGCAGCGTGAAGGTCCAGGTCAGTTCGTCCTCGCCCACCGACCATTCGGTCGCAAGGCCCGGGATCAGGGTCGACGGCTTGTCGGCGCTGGTCATGTCCCATTCGATCAGCGAATCGTAGACCGTGTAGCCCATGAACCGCATGCCTTCGCCGCCCTGGTCGGTCTGGCCCGTGGTCAGCGGGATATCGGCCGCCGTCATGCCGATGCGCAGGGTGCCCTGCGCCTGGGCCAGCGTGCCGCACGCCATGGCCGCGGCCGTGGCAAGGACGGCAAGCCCTCGTGAGAATCTGGACATTGTCACCTCCGTGTCGTGCCAACATTTTGTTTTGCCAGCGTTTATAGTGGTCCAGCCGCTTTTCGGGCCGGCTCCGGAGGTCACTTTGCCAAGCCCCGCTTTTCAGAGGCCACAGCAGAAACGTGTCAGTCGGTGGGGGGCGCGGGGGATGCCGGGGCTTTTGCACAATTGTTAGTCGACAAACGATCGTCTGCCTGCAAAACGCGCATCGAGCGCATGTTCAGCCCGGGGCAAGCCGGCGTTTCAGCGCCGCCGCCGCCGCCGGGATCGGGGCGATCAGCGCGATGGGGGCGCGGGCGGAGAGGCGGTCGGC
>CAXICP010000405.1:0-3531 GCA_964022595.1 uncultured Salipiger sp. | reverse complement strand
GCGGCTTCCAGGATCTCGCCCGGGATCTCGCGGAAATAGGTGTAGAGCATCCAGATGATGATCGGCAGGTTGATCATCGTCAGCACGAACACCAGGCCGATGCGGCTGTCCAGCAGCCCCAGATCGCGGAAGATCAGGTACATCGGCACCAGAACGCCCACGGGGGGCAGCATCTTGGTGGACAGCATCCACATCAGCACGTCCTTGGTGCGCTTGCCCGGCACAAAGGCCATGGCCCAGGCGGCGGGCACGGCGATGATCAGCCCGATCACGGTCGAACCCAGCGACAGGATGACCGAGTTCCAGAAATGCCGGAAGTAGTTCGACCGCTCCAGCACGGTCTCGTAGCTGATCATCGACCAGGTCGAGGTCAGGACCTCGATCGGAGTGCGGATCGCGTCGCCCTCGGTCTTGAAGGACAGGATGAAGATCCACAGGATCGGAAAGAAGATCGCGATCCCCACGGCCCAGGCGGCCACGGTCACGATCGCCTTGCGGCGGTTGGTCACGGCGCGTGCCATGTTAGCGTCCCCCCTTGGTCGTCTTGGTCGCGATGCGGCGGGCGGGGGGGCGTGCCCCCTGCCGACCGGCGCCGGCGGCGATGATGCCGGTATGTGTGATCCGGTTTGCCATGGTCATGCGTCCAGGTTCTTGCCGATCATCCGCATCAGGAAGATCGCGACGATGTTGGCAAGGATGATGGCGATCACGCCCCCGGCAGACCCGCCGCCCACGTCGAACTGCAGCAGCGACTGCATGTAGATCAGGTAGGTCAGGTTGGTCGATGCGGTGCCCGGGCCACCGTTGGTGGTCACCAGGATTTCGGCGAAGATCGACAGCAGGAAGATGGTCTGGATCAGGATCACCACGGTGATGGCGCGCGCCAGATGCGGCAGCATGATGTACCAGAATCGCGACAGGGCGGGCGCGCCGTCCATCTCGGCGGCTTCCAGCTGTTCCTGGTCCAGCGACTGGAACGCGGTCAGCAGGATCAGCGTCGCGAAGGGCAGCCATTGCCAGCTGACGATGCCAATGATCGACATCAGCGGCGCCTGGCTGAGAAAATCGTAAGGTTGCAGCCCCAGCCAGTTGAAAAGGTGGCCGAAAAGCCCGTTCACCGGGTTCATGAACATGTTCTTCCACACCAGCGCCGACACGGTCGGCATGACGAAGAAGGGCGCGATCACCAGGATGCGCACGATGCCCTGGCCCCAGAACGGCTGATCCAGCAGCAGCGCCAGCAAGGTGCCCCCGACGGTGGTGATCAGCAGCACGCCGCCCACCAGAAGCAGCGTGTTCACCAGCGCATCCATGAAGGCCGGATCGGTGAGGAAGAAGCGGTAGTTCGTCCAGCCGGTGAATTCCTCCATCCCCGGCATCAACAGGTTGTAGCGCAGGAACGAGAAGTAAAGCGTCATGCAAAGCGGGATGAGCATCCAGCCGAGCAACAAGAGCACGGCGGGGGAAATCATCAACCGGGCTGCGGCGCGGGAATGCTGGGTGGCCATGGGCGGTCCCTCGGGCTGCGGGTTGCTCGGGGTGCAAGGATGGCGCTTGCGGCGGCGCGGCGCGCAAGACCCTTTGTCGGCCCCGGTTTCGACAGGTCGAAAAGGGCGCGGACCCGATCTGGCCCGCGCCCCGTCACAAGGCGGTTACTTGATGTAGCCGGCCTTCATCATTTCACGCTGCGTAAGCTGCTGCGCGTTGTTCAGGGCCGATTCCGCATCCATCTGGCCGGCAAGCGCCGCCGAGAACTGCTGGCCCACCGCCGTGCCGATGCCCTGGAATTCGGGGATCGAAACGAACTGCGCGCCGACATAGGGCACTTCCTGGACCGACGGCTTTTCGGGGGTGGCCGCGTCCATGGTTTCCTTGGTCAGCTTGGCAAAGGGCGCCTCGGACACGTAGGTCTCGTTTTCGTAAAGCGAGCTGCGCGTGCCCGGAGGTGCCGCGCGCCAGCCCTGCGCATCCGCCACGGTCTGGGTGTATTTCTTGGACGTGGCCCAGGTCACAAAGGCCTTGGCGGCCTCGGGCGCGTCGGTGGATTGCGGGATGCCAAGGTTCCACGACCAAAGCCAGTTGCCGTGGTTGTCCACGCCTTCCTTGTTGGGGAACACCGCGTAGCCCACCTTGTCGGCGACCATCGATTCCTCGGGGTCGGTGACGAAGCCGGCGGCGACGGTGGCGTCGATCCACATGCCGCACTTGCCCTGCTGGAACAGCGACAGGTTCTCGTTGAAGCCGTTGGACGACGCGCCCGGCGGGCCGTAGTTGGTCATCAGGTCAAGATAGTCGGCGAAGGCGGCCTGCCATTCGGGGCTGTCGAACTGGGGCTGCCAGTCCATGTCGAACCAGCGCGCGCCGTAGCTGTTGGCCATGGCCGAGATGAAGGCCATGTTCTCGCCCCAGCCGGGCTTGCCGCGCAGGCAGATGCCGTAGACGCCCGCGTCGGGGTCGGTCATCTTTTCGGCGGCTTCCTTGATCTGCGTCCAGGTGGGCTGATCGGGGATCTCGACGCCGGCGGCTTCGGCCAGGTCCTTGCGGTACATGACAAAGGCGGATTCGCCGTAGAAGGGCAGCGCATAAAGCGTGCCGTCGACCGACAGGGCCGAACGGATCGACGGGATCAGATCGTCGACGTCGTATTCGTCGGACAGATCGGTCAGCGGCACCAGCCAGCCACGTTCGCCCCAGATCGGAACTTCGTAGTTGCCGATGGTCATTACGTCGAACTGACCGCCATTGGTGGCCACGTCCTGGGTGACACGCTGGCGAAGAACGTTTTCTTCCAGGGTGACCCATTCGACCGTGATGTCGGGGTGCTGAGCGTTGAAGCCGTCCATCATCCCCTGCATGCGGATCATGTCGCCGTTGTTCACGGTCGCGACGGTGATGGTGGTCTCGGCCACGGCGGCCGTGGCAAGCGCACCGACGGCACACGCGCCCATGAGGGCGCGGATCGAATTAGACATAGATAGTCCTCCCAAAACTCCACTCAGGGGCATGCACGACCGTAGTCTGAGCAATTGCCCATGAAGTGAAGAAAAGCTCACACGACTGCCCGAGTCGTGTCAAGCGTGTTTTGTTAGCACTGCGTTCAGGAACTGCCGATCAATTCGGCAGCGGTCGATTCGTCGGTGATCAGCCCGCCGATCAGTTTCCCCTTCAAAGCGGCGCGCAACGCCTTGATCTTGCTTACACCTCCGCCGATGCACAGCACCGGATTGGTGTTCACGGGCACCTGCACGCCGACAAGCAATGTGTTGACAGGGTGGTCAAGGAATCGTCCGTCCGCGTCGAAAATATGTCCGCAGATTTCGCCCGCGGCCCCCGCCGCCTGGACCGAGCGCAGTTCCTCTGCCGTCAGGAACCCGTCCATGTGCAGCGGTGCGTCATCGGCCATCTGCCCGATGCCGACGATGGTCACATCCGCATCGCGCGCCAGCGTCAGCAGGTTTTCCACGTGGGGAAGCGACCGGTACAGCGCCAGCTCTTCCTTGTCGCGCGCCATCACCGGAACCGACATGGGGT
>CAXICP010000404.1:0-3535 GCA_964022595.1 uncultured Salipiger sp. | reverse complement strand
GCCTTCAGCGCGGGGCGGCGCCCTGGTTTCCGCGCCAGATCCACCCGCCGCCAAAGATCCGCGTGCCATCGGGGTCGTAGAAGACGCAGGCCTGCCCGGGGCTTATGCCTTCTTCCGCGGTGATCAGTTCGACCGTGGCTTCGGTGTCGGAAACGGGCCGCACGATGGCATCGCGCGGCGGGCGGGTCGACCGCACCTTGACCGACAGATGCCATTCGTCGCGGCTGGTGAAGGGGGCATCGCCCAGCCAGTTGATCTCGCGCACGGGGACCGAGCGGGTGGCAAGCATGTCCTTGGGCCCGACGATGACTTGCCGTGCGTCCACATCCAGTTTGACCACGTAAAGCGGATCGGCCAGCCCGCCGATCCCAAGGCCGCGGCGCTGCCCGACAGTATAGTGAATAAGACCCTTGTGCGTACCAAGGACCCGGCCATCGGCGTGAACGATATCGCCCGGCTCGGCGGCGCCGGGGCGCAGCTTTTCGATCACGGCGGCATAATTGCCGTCGGGCACAAAGCAGATATCCTGGCTGTCGGGCTTGTCGGCCACGCTTAGCCCGTATTTCGCCGCCAATGCGCGGGTTTCCGCCTTGCTCTTGAGATGCCCAAGGGGGAATCGCAGGAACGACAGCTGTTCGGGCGTGGTCGAGAACAGGAAATAGCTCTGGTCGCGGTTGGCATCGGCGGCGGAATGCAGCTCGGGCCCGTGATCGCCATCCTTGCGCTGGATGTAATGCCCGGTGGCCATGCAATCGGCATCCAGATCCCTGGCCGTTTCCAGCAGATCCTTGAACTTGACCCGTTCATTGCAGCGGATGCAGGGCACCGGCGTGGCGCCGCCAAGGTAGCTTTCGGCGAATTCGTCGATCACCGCATCCTTGAAGATGTTTTCGTAATCAAGGACGTAATGGGGAAACCCCATCTGTTCCGCGACGCGGCGGGCATCGTGAATGTCGACCCCCGCGCAGCAGGCGCCCTTTTTTGCCAGCGCCGCGCCGTGATCGTAAAGCTGCAGGGTCACGCCGACGACATCATAGCCTTCTTCGGCAAGCATCGCGGCCACGACCGAGCTGTCGACGCCGCCCGACATGGCGACCACGACCCGCGTCTGCGAGGGCGGCTTTGGCAGGCCGAGCGAATTCAACATGGGTACATCGAGGGGCATGGCCGCCTTCCTGAGACAATCTGAAGGGAATTCATGTGAATATATGAAAATGCAACACACTCTCAAGGGGGCGTTTTAGATGCCGTTAAATCGTGTGGGTTCAAATGGGCGAAAGCCGGAACGACTGGGACCCAAGACCAATGTATCTAAAGAAAATCGATGGCCCGCGGGCCGTTACCCTCCCGGATGGAACCGTGATGACGCGGGCCGACCTGCCGCCCGTCGAAACCCGGCGCTGGGTTGCATCGCGCAAGGCGGCCGTGGTCAAGGCGGTACGCTACGGCCTTTTGTCGGAATCGCAGGCGATGGAACGCTACAGCCTTTCCGAAGAGGAACTGCAGGAATGGATCGAAGCGGTCGCCCATCATGGTGAAGAGGCGCTTAAGGCGACGCTGATCCAGAAATTTCGCGCGCCCGGAATGGATGGCGCCGAAGACACAGACAAGGCCGCAACCAGCAGTTGAAAAGTCGCTCCGTTCATCTACAGTAAAGTTCCATTAACCTATTTCCGACAGTGTCGGTTCAAAGGGACAGAACAAGCGGAGAACGGATTATGCGCATCCTTCTGGTAGAAGACGACCCGACCACGTCGAAGAGCATTGAATTGATGTTGACCCATGCCAACCTCAATGTCTACTCGACGGATCTGGGTGAAGAAGGCATCGACCTGGCGAAACTTTACGATTACGACCTGATCCTTCTTGATCTCAATCTGCCGGATATCAACGGTCACGAGGTGCTGCGTCAGCTGCGCCTGTCGCGGATCAACACGCCGATCCTGATCCTGTCGGGGGCGGACGATACCGAAAACAAGATCAAGGGATTCGGTTTCGGGGCCGACGATTACCTGACCAAGCCGTTTCACCGCGATGAACTTGTCGCGCGGATCCATGCGATCATCCGCCGTTCCAAAGGCCATTCCCAATCGGTGATCCGAACCGGGAAGATCTCGGTCAATCTTGATGCCAAGACGGTCGAGGTGGCGGGCAAGCCGGTGCACCTGACCGGCAAGGAATACCAGATGCTGGAACTGCTTTCGCTTCGCAAGGGCACGACCCTGACGAAAGAGATGTTTCTCAACCATCTTTACGGCGGCATGGACGAGCCCGAACTCAAGATCATCGACGTGTTCATCTGCAAGCTCCGCAAGAAACTGTCGGAAGCCACGGGCGATGAAAACTACATCGAAACGGTCTGGGGCAGGGGCTATGTCCTGCGCGATCCCGAACCGCATGCAAGCACGCAGACCGCCGTCGCTGCAACCGGCTGACCCGCTGGACGACGCCGGCGTTGCGCCCTATCACTGCCGCCGGATGGCTGGTTAAGGGGGCGCGACGATGACGGTGGAAGAACGGATCGCGGTCGATGAACTGACGGAAGCTCAGGCGCGAGAGGAACTCTCGCGCCTTGCTGCGCGGATAGCCGCGGCGAACCTGGCCTATCACACCCTTGATGCGCCCGAGATCAGCGATGCCGAATACGACGCGCTGAAACGACGCAACCTTGATATCGAATCGCGCTTTCCCCAGCTCAAGCGCGCCGACAGCCCGTCCGAACAGGTGGGCGCTCCACTCGCCGAAGGGTTTTCCAAGGTCGCCCATTCGGTGCGGATGATGTCGCTGGCCAACGCCTTTGACGCGGGCGAGATCACTGATTTCGACCGCTCGACCCGCCGCTACCTCGGGCTGTCCGACGATGCCGCGCTGGCCTTTACCGCCGAACCCAAGATCGACGGGCTGTCGCTGTCGCTGCGCTATGAAAATGGCGTTCTGAAAGGGGCGGCGACGCGCGGCGACGGGGCCGTGGGTGAAAACGTGACCGCGAATGCCCGCACCATCGACGACATTCCCGAAACGCTTGAAGGCGCGCCCGACGTGCTTGAGGTGCGCGGCGAAGTCTACATGAGCCATGATGATTTCGCGGCGCTGAACGCCCGACAAGAGGCGCGCGGCGGCAAGCGCTTTGCCAACCCGCGCAACGCTGCCGCCGGATCCCTGCGGCAGCTGGATGCCGAAATCACTCGCGCGCGCCCGCTGAAATTCTTCGCCTACGCCTGGGGCGAGCTGTCCGCGCCGCTGGCGGACACCCAGAAGGGGGCCATCGACCGGCTCGCCGCCCTTGGTTTCAGCACCAATCCGCTGACCCGTCGGTGTGACGGCCCCGAAGAGATGATCGCCCATTATGCGCGGATCGAGGAGCAGCGCGCCACGCTGGGCTATGACATCGACGGCGTGGTCTACAAGGTCGATGATCTTGCGCTGCAGGCGCGGCTTGGGTTCCGGTCGACCACCCCCCGCTGGGCGATCGCCCATAAATTCCCGGCCGAGCTTGCCTGGACGCGCCTTGAAGCCATCGACATTCAGGTCGGCC
>CAXICP010000403.1:0-3544 GCA_964022595.1 uncultured Salipiger sp. | reverse complement strand
ACAGCGCGCCCGGCGGGGTGAGGAAGCTTTCGCCCGACACGCTTATGCGGGTGTCGGTGGCGGTGCCGAAGGCGGCGTCGACCTTGGCGGCCTCATCGCGCAGCCAGTCGGACAGCGATGCGCCGCTGTGGGTGTCGTTGAAGCGGATGTTGACGGTGGCGCGGGCCTGCGCGGGGATCACGTTGGTGGCCGGGTTGCCGGTGTCGATGGTGACGACCGCCAGCGTCGAGGGGTCGAAATGGTCGGTGCCGCTGTCCAGTTCATGGCTGGCAAGCCGGTCCATGAGCCGTGCAAGCGCGGGCAGCGGGTTGATCGCGCGGTGCGGATAGGCCGAATGGCCCTGCCGCCCGGTGACGGTGAACCATGCGTTCATGGACCCGCGCCGCCCGATCTTGATCATCTCGCCCATTTCATTGGGGCAGGTGGGTTCGCCCACAAGGCACACGTCCATGCGTTCGCCCTGCGTCGCCATCCAGTCAAGCAACGCGACGGTGCCATCGGTGGCGTCGCCCTCTTCGTCGCCGGTGATGGCCAGCACGATGGACCCGTCGGGGGGCGTTTGCGTCACGAAATCCACCGCTGCGGCGGCAAAGGCGGCGACGCCGGATTTCATGTCGGTGGCGCCGCGCCCATACATCACGCCGTCGCGGATTTCCGCGCCGAACGGATCGGCGGTCCATGCATCAAGATCGCCCACGGGCACCACGTCGGTATGGCCGTTGAAGCCGAAGCTGCGGGGGTGGCCCTTGTCGCCCCAGCGGGCGAACAGGTTCGACGTCTCGCCCCGGTCGACCCGCGTGCAGGCAAAACCCGCGCCTTCAAGCAGCTGTTGCAGCAGCACCAGCGCGCCGCCCTCGGCGGGGGTGACCGTGGGGCAGCGGATAAGATCGGCGGTCAGGCGGACGGGATCGGTGGTCATGGGGGCGGCTCCGGGATGGTTGGTGGCCAAGGGCTACAACCATGCGCCGCAAAGGGCAAACGGGGGCGTCAGCCTTCGTTGAAGAACGGTGTGACCTGCGCCACGATCACCGAATTTTCCACCAGTGCGCGGGTCATCAGGGCGCGCTCGTCGTCGTCGATCTCGTGGCCCTGTTCGATGCGTTCGTCCAGCGTGCCGTAGCCGGTCACGTCCAGCGGCGACATGTCCGCCTGCTTGAGAATGGCGACGGTCTCGCGCACGGCCTCGGCTTCGTCGACGCCCGAGGCGTAGCACATCAGCCCCGCGCCGGTGCTGTCATCGGGCAGCCCGTCGCCGGCCTTGCGGCCCACTTCGACCACAAGGGTATAGACCTGCTGTTTGGACGGTTTCTTTGTCATGCGCGCGCTGTTGCCCCAGCCCCGCGCGCCTGTCAAGCGGTCAGGCCAGCAGTTCGACCGCGGCGGCGCAGGCATAGACGACGATCAGCAGCACGCTTTCGATGCCGATGCGCGCCGGCCCTTCGCGCTGGCGCAGGATCAGCCCCGCCAGCAGGATCGCGGTCATCAGCATGCCCGTGGCCATCCAGTAAAGATCGGTATCCCCGACCGCCTGAAAGATCGACCCGTCGCGGTAGGCGACATCGGAAAACACCAGGAACAGCGTGTCGAAGGTGTTGCCCCCGATGATCCCGCCCACGGCCAGTTGCAGCGCGCCCCGGCGCACGGCCACAAGCGTGGTGACAAGTTCGGGCAGCGACGTGATGACGGCGGTGACCAGCGCGCCCACCAGGCTGGACGACAGCCCGTAGCGGGTGATGAATTCCCCCGCGACCAGGCTGATGACCCAGCCCGCAAGCCCCATCACCGCCACCAGCGCGGCAAAGATCAGCGCGGGCCGGGTGACCGGCGCGGTCGGATCGTTGGCATCGTCGGGCTCGTCATGCCGGGTTTCGCCGGTTACGGCGGGCTGCCACATCGGCGCATCGCTGACCGCCGACGACAGCTTGACCCCCCAAAGGTAGACAAGGAACATCACGACTGACACGGGCGACACCCCGAAATAGGCCATGTCCGGCCCCGCCATCGCCGCGATGGGCAGGCTGAGCAGGATCAGCAGCATCACCGCCTGAAACAGGTTCGCCGGTTCGGCGGCGGCATGTTCAAGATTGGCCCGCTTGTGCAGCAGGTCGGCCACCGCAAGAAACAGCGTCTGCGCGGCGATGCCGCCCACGGCGTTGGACACGGCAAAGCTGGCATCGCCCCCTGCCGCGCCGGTGACCGACACCACCACCCCCGATAGGGACGTGGCGCCGCCCAGCAGCAGGCCCCCCGCCATCGCCTCGCCCAGGCGGGTGCGGTCGGCGATCATGTCGGCCAGCGCGGTCGCGCGGATCGACGCGGCGACCACCGCCGCGCCGGCAAGCGCGAAGACGGTCAGAAGCAGGGGCAGGGTCAGATCACTGAACATGGGACTCCGGGGGCCGGGCAGCGGCAAAGACAAAGGCCGCGCATCCAGGGATACGCGGCCGATGTATCATGTGAGCAAAGAGAGAGAGACGGGGCCGATCACGTGGACCGGCGGAAGGCCCGTGCAATGGCGATCAGGATGCAGGCCCCGATGAAGCCGATGATCAGCTGGCCGATCCAGCCGCCAAGCGTGCTGCCGACGATGAACATCAGGATGGCGTTCAGCAGCAGCGCGCCGACGATCCCAAGGATGATGTTCATGATGATGCCCATGTTCGATTTCATGAACTGTTCCGCCAGCCAGCCGGCGATCCCGCCGACGATGATGGCTGCAAACCAACCGAGTCCGGTCATTGTATAACCCCTTGTCCAAATTTCCGTGCCGGGCAGACCCGGCGTTCGGGGAGACAACAACGCAAAAGGCCGGGAAGTTCCCCGGCCCTTCGATTTTCCGGACATGTTTCCGGTCATGGCCCGCGAAAAAGGCATGACGCGAAAAACCTGGCGCGCAAAAGCTGCGCGACAGGCGCGCGCGGGATCAGTCGCGCAAAAGCTCGTTGACGCCGGTCTTGGACCGGGTCTTTTCGTCGACGCGCTTGACGATGACGGCGCAGTAAAGGTTCACGCCGTTTTTCGACGGCATGGTGCCGGACACCACCACCGAATAGGGCGGCACTTCGCCGTACATGACTTCGCCGGTCTCGCGGTCGACGATCTTGGTCGACTGGCCGATGTAGACGCCCATGCCCAGAACCGACCCTTCGCGGATGATGCAGCCTTCGACCACCTCGGAGCGGGCACCGATAAAGCAGTTGTCCTCGATGATGGTCGGGCCGGCCTGCATGGGTTCAAGCACGCCGCCGATGCCGACGCCGCCCGACAGGTGCACGTTCTTGCCGATCTGCGCGCAGGACCCCACGGTGGCCCAGGTGTCGACCATGGTGCCGCTGTCCACATAGGCGCCAAGGTTCACGAAGGACGGCATCAGCACCACGCCCGGCGCGATATAGGCCGACTTGCGCACGATGCAGTTGGGCACGGCACGGAAACCGGCGGCGCCCCATTCGTTGTCGCCCCAGCCCTTGAACTTGCTGTCGACCTTGTCCCACCAGCCGCCGCCCTGCGGGCCGCCATCCTGGTGTTCCATGTTCTTGATCCG
>CAXICP010000402.1:0-3557 GCA_964022595.1 uncultured Salipiger sp. | reverse complement strand
CCACGGTGGAAAACCGCACGAAGGTGGGGGTGCGCTTGCCCGCTTCCTGGAACGGGTTGGCCGAGGTCAGTTCGGGGATGGGATCGGTGCATTCGAAATAGCCGTGCGCGCCGTAGCCACGGGCGTGGACGACGCGTTCGGGGATGCGTTCGTGGTCGAAATGAAAGATCTTTTCGCGGAAATGGAAGTCTTCAAGCAGCGACGGGCCGCGTTCGCCCCCCGTCAGGGTGTTCTGGTCGTCGGATACCGGGGTGCCCTGCGCGGTGGTCATGCGCGGCGCGCCCGGGTCCTGTTGATGCCATTCCCCGCCATGTCCGACCTCGACCGGATGGTCCGCGATTTCGGTCCCTTTCTGGGTGTCGGCGGTCGAGGGGTAAAGCGTCTTGTTGTCTGTCATGAGAGCTATCCTTGGGATCGGCTGAAGGTCGTCGCTGCATGACGCGCCCGGGGCCAGGGCGGCGCGGGGCACGCATCCGGGCGGTCGCACAGGCAACGTGCGCGCGGCGGGTCTTGTTCCCGCCAACGCGCGATTTCATCCGCGCCCGGTCCCCGTTCGGCCCCGCAGGGTCAGCCCCCGACGAAGGCGCGCACGCTCATCCAGATCGCCATGAACACCATCATCAGGTTTTCGGTCAGGGACACGAAACCCAGCGGCACGTTGGACGATCCGCCCACGCAGGCGCATTTCAGTTCGCGCTTGTCCACATAGACCGCCTTGAAAACGCTGATCGATCCCACCAGCCCGATGAACAGCGCCACCGGCGCCGAAATCCACGTCAGCACGCCGGCGGTCATCAGGATGCCGGCCAGCGCCTCGCCATAGGGGTAGATCTTGCCATAGGGCACCCAGCGGCGCGCCAGCAGATCGTAATTCAGGAACATGGTCGAAAATTGTTCCACGTCCTGCAGTTTCTGAACCGCAAGGATGGTCATCGACAGCGTGACGAACCATTCAAAGGCGCGCAGCGTGAAGATGGTGCCGTACTGGTGCCAGCTTAGCCCCAGCGCCAGCAGCGCGGCGACGGAAAAGATGGCGATGACCGGGCGGTACGAGGTATCGCTTTGCTCTTCCTTGGGCGGGTCCAGGTCGAAGTGAACGCGCAGATCGTCATAGCCCCCGATGCGCGCCCCGTCGATGAAGGTCTGCGGCGTGGTGTCGACCCCGTGCTCTTGCTTGAAGGCATCGGTTTCATCGCGCGTCTTCAGGTGGTGATCTTCGACCGTGTAGCCGCGCCGTTCCAGCAAATCCTTGGATTTCAGCCCGAATGGGCAGACGTGGTCGGGCATGACCATGCGGTAGAGGGCGGCGGTTTTTCCGGCATCGCCGGGGGTGTCCTTGGGCATGGGCGCGTCCTTTCTCAGTTCGTGCAGCTGTACTGGCCGTGGAACCCGGCGGTGTATTCCGGCCCGGCCGACACCACGAGCTGGTGCAGATCACCGTCTTCGGTCGGGGTCAGCGTGACGCTGAGCGGGTCCGCCGCGAATTCGCCCTCACCCTGGGGGTCCAGCCGCACAAGATCGCCGCTGATGCGCAGAAGTGCGCCGTCATCGCCGACCGCAAGCACCGGCGGGCTTGCGTTGGTATAGGTGAACACGCAGTCGGGCCCGCCAGCGAAACCCTGCGCGATGTCGGCGTCGGTCATGAATTCGGGATCGACGCGGGCGATGTCTTCGGTCTGCAGGGCTTCGGCGGCGTCGACGATCTGGGGTGGTTGCTCGGTGCCCTGCGGCGCGGCGTCGCCGTTTTCGGAAATGTCCGCGATCAGGTAGCGCATCTGCGCGATTTCCTTGTCCTGCGCATAGATGATGTCATCGGCCAGCGTGCGCACGCGGGGGTCGGAAATCTCTGCCCGGGTCGAGGTCATGACCGCGATGGAATGGTGCGGGATCATGGCGCGCATATAGGCCCTGTCCTGCACCGTCACCTGCGAGCGGACCAGCCACAGCGCCCCGGCAAAAACCATGATCGAACCGACGAAGATGGCGATGTTGGCGGCGCGGTTGCGGTACATCCCCATCATGAACGCCATCATGACAAACGCCATCGCCGCGCCCATCACCACCGCCATGTAGGCGCGGGTTTCGGACCAGAACACATGGGTCACAAGGTAGGTGTTCAGGTACATCAGACCGAACATCACCACCGTCGAGGTGGCGATCATCAGGGCGAAGCGCTTGTAGGCCATATCCATCTCCGTATCGTTTGGGGGGCTAACGACCTTCCACCGCAGGAAGGTTCCGGGCCGGGGGAAAAGGGCGCGCGGGGCCGTCACACCTGCCACTGGTAAACGGCGACCGGCACCAGCGCGAGCAGCGCCAGCGAGGCCAGCGCCAGCACCCCGTCGCGGGTCAGAAGGCTTGCCGCGAACAGCGCGATCACCGCCGATGCGATGGATCCGGACGTGGGCACCACTTCCATGAAGGGCATGAACAGCGTCAGCCCCATGACAAGGATCATCGGCAGCCACAGCCACGGGCGGTGGAACAGCCAGGTCATGCGCGGCCTCAGGAACCGCTCGACAAAGCGCACGGGCTTGCGCAGCCAGTGGATTCCCTTGCACAGCTTTTCGGACGACAGGCGGCGGCGCGTCACGAAGCCGGGCAGCCAGACCGATTTGCGCCCCAGCATCATCTGCCCCACCAGCACGAACACCAGCCCCGCCACCATCGCGGTGATCCCGGGAATGGCGCTGGCGGGGGATGTCGAGATCAGCGAAAACACCAGCATCAGCGACGCAAAGGACGAATGGCCCAGCGTTTCGACCACATCGGCGATGGCGACGTCATCGCCGTCTACCGTGGCTTCAAGCTCGTCCAGCACATCGCTGAGGGCGTGTGTTTCTTGGTTGGGCATGGGATGGGCCTCGTGTTGATACATGTCTGGCAGCGGCGATCGGCGCGCCGCAGGGGCTGCGGTTCCTGCGCCATGCGTGACCGGCGGCGGGGCCGCGGCGCTTGCAAGTCCAACAGCAAGAGGCAACAGAAGTTCCCGGCGCGGGCCTAGCCGTCCAGGTGCCGGGCCAGCGTGTCGCCCTGGTAGGCGGCGCGAAACAGCCCGGCCCGGGCAAGGCGCGGGATCAGTCCGCCCAGCACCCGGTCCACGCAACCCCACGACCCGCCCGGCAGCGCGACGAACCCGTCGATCGCGCCGGCGTCGAACCAGTCGGCCACGGTATGAAAGGCGTCATCGACCGTGCCGATCACCTGCCAGTGGACCGATCCAAGCACCTCGGGGCGGGTCAGCAGATCGGCGACGCGGGGCCGGTCGCTGTCGATCAGCGCGCGCAGCAGGTCGCGCTGCGCGGGCAGGCGGGGGCTGTGCGCTTCGGGCAGGTGTTCGGGCGTCACGCGCGCATCGTCGTGCCAGCCGGTCAGGTCCAGCCCGGTGGCGTCCCTGATCCGCGCGATGCGCTGCGCCCGGGTGACGCGCGCCTGCGTCGCATCGAACAGCGCGCGCGCCTCGGTTCGCGTGTCGCCCAGGTAGAGGCTAAGCCCCGGCAGCAGGCGCACCGCGCCGGCGGGGCCCACGGTTTCACCGAAGTGACCCACACCGTCGA
>CAXICP010000401.1:0-3561 GCA_964022595.1 uncultured Salipiger sp. | reverse complement strand
CACCTATCGCGGTCAGCCCATCACCGGCCCCGGCCCCGAACGCGGCGTGATCTTTCAAAGCTATTCGCTGATGCCGTGGCTGACGGTGAACGGCAACGTGCAGCTTGCGCTCGACAGCGTCTTTCCCAGGATGCCCAAGGCCGAAAAACAGGCGACGGTGGCCAAATACGTCGACATGGTCGGCCTTGGCCACGCCACCACGCGCCGCGCTGCCGAACTGTCGGGGGGCATGCGCCAGCGGGTCAACGTGGCCCGTGCCCTTGCGATGAACCCCGAGATGCTGCTGCTGGACGAGCCGCTGTCGGCGCTGGACGCGCTGACCCGCGCCAACCTTGCGGACGAGATCGAAGCGATCTGGAACCAGGACAAGAAGACCTGCGTGCTGATCACCACGGACGGGGACGAGGCGACCACCCTTGCCGACCGCATCACCGCGCTGACCCCCGCCGGCACGCTGGGCGAGGAATTCAAGGTCTCGCTGCCCCGCCCCCGTGATCGGGGCGAAATGAACCATGACGACGAATTCAAGCGCCTGCGCGCCGCTGTCACCACCTACCTGATGGATGTGGGCATCAAGGCCAAGACCGCCGGCACCCATTCGCTGCCCGACATCACGCCGGTGCACGGCATCGCGCAGGGCCTGCCCACGGCGGTTCTGGACGCGACCGGCGGGCTGCGCGAGGACCGCTTCGTCGACTTCAGCCAGCTGCACAAGGTCTACCCCACCCCCAAGGGGCCGCTGACCGTGGTCGAGGATTTCAACCTCAAGATGGACAAGGGCGAATTCATCTCGCTGATCGGCCATTCGGGGTGCGGCAAATCCACCGTGCTGACCATGGCCGCCGGGCTGAACGGCATCTCGAAGGGGGCGATCAAGCTGGACGGGCGCGCGGTGATGGGGGCCGACCCCGAGCGCGCCGTGGTGTTCCAGTCGCCCAACCTGTTCCCCTGGCTTACGGCGCGTGAAAACTGCGCCATCGGGGTCGACAAGGTCTATCCCCGCGCCAGCCAGGCCGAACGCCAGGAGGTGGTGGAATACTACCTTGAACGCGTCGGGCTTGCCGATGCGATGGACCGGGGCGCCGCCGACATGTCCAACGGCATGAAGCAGCGCGTGGGCATCGCGCGCGCCTTTGCCCTGTCGCCCAAGCTGCTGCTGCTGGACGAACCGTTTGGGATGCTCGACAGCCTTACCCGCTGGGAGCTGCAAGAGGTGCTGATGGAAGTCTGGTCGCGCACCAAGGTCACCGCCATCTGTGTCACCCATGACGTGGACGAGGCGATCCTGCTGGCCGACCGCGTGGTGATGATGACCAACGGGCCGCAAGCCACCATCGGCAAGATCGTTGATGTGAAACTGCCCCGCCCGCGCAGCCGCAAGGCGTTGCTCGAACATCCCGATTACTACCTCTACCGCGAGCAGGTGCTGAATTTCCTTGAGGAATACGAGCACGGCAAACACGGCAAGGCCAAGGCGCAGGCCGACAAGAAGAAAGCCGCCTGAACCGGCGCGCGCCCCCGCCGGGGGCGCCTTGAACAACCTCTCTGACTGGGGGTCCCTTCATGGACACTGTCATCGACGCACGCGTAAAAACCTTTATCCAGGTGACCGAGGTCTGGGTGCCGCAGGACGGCCGGCTGGTGCTGGCCAGCGGCAACTACGGCGGGCTGGATGCCTTTCACGACGCCACCCGCGCCATCAGCTTCGGCAAGGGCGAGGGCCTGCCGGGCAAGGCCTGGGCCGAACAGCGCCCCGTGGGGCTCAAGGGCTTTGACGGCTCGTATTTCCAGCGCATCGAAGCCGCCGCCGAGGCCGGCCTGACCAGCGCCGTCGCCGTTCCGGTGTTCGATGGCGACACGCTCAGATCCGTTCTGGTGGTGCTGTGCGGCGATGACGATGGCCGCATCGGCGCGATCGAGGTCTGGTCCGAACTGGACGGGCTGATGATGCTGGACGATGGCTATTACGGCGCCGCCAAGCATTTCGAATGGGTCAGCCAGCACACGCATTTCCCGCGCGGCCAGGGGCTGCCGGGGGGCGTGTGGTCGGCGCGCACGCCGATGCTGTTCCGCGAACTGGGCAGCGGCTATCGCTTCATCCGCGCCGACAGCGCCGGCAAGGCAGGGCTGACCACCGGGCTTGGCCTGCCGGTTCCGGTGCCCCATGACCGCCAGTTCGTGCTGACGCTGCTGTCGGCGCGCGGCACCCCCATCGCGCGGCGGTACGAAATCTGGGATGCGCGCCCCGAACGCGTGGGCAAATCCCCTGCCGCCGTGCTGACCGACGGCATCTGCGAGCGCGACGGCCCGCTGTGGACCGACGACAACGACGCCCCGCCGCGCCGCGTCACCGTCAACCAGGGCAACATCGGCAAGGTGCTGGCCACCGGCCTGCCGCTGGTGGTGTCCGGCAGCCCCGCCCTGACCGAAAGCTACGGCTCGATGGTTGCCCTGCCCATCTACCAGGCCGGTGCCATCGCGCACATCGTCGCCTGGTACGTCTGAGAGGAGTCACGACATGCAGAAACTCGTCGTCATCGGGGCCGGCATGGCCTCTGGCCGCCTGCTCGAACAGCTTGTCGCGGCCGACCCCGCCGCCTATGACATCACGCTTTTCAACGCCGAGCCGCGCGGCAACTACAACCGCATCATGCTTTCGCCGGTGCTGTCGGGCGAAAAGAGCTACCAGGAAATCGTCACCCATGACGATGCCTGGTATGCCGAAAACAAGGTGACCTGCCGGTTCGGCGAAAAGGTCACGCTGGTCGATACCGCGCGCAAGGTGGTGGTCGGCGAAAAGGGCGAGGTGCCCTATGACAAGCTGGTGTTCGGCACCGGCAGTTCGGCCTTCATCATCCCCTGCCCGGGGCATGATCTGCCCGGCGTCGTGGCCTTTCGCGATCTCGAAGACACCACCGCCATGACCGACGCTGCCGGCACCCCCGGTGCGCGCGCCGTGGTGATCGGCGGCGGGCTTCTGGGGCTTGAGGCGGCAGCGGCGCTGCGCCTGCGCGGGATGGAGGTTACCGTTCTGCACATCTCGTCCCACCTGATGGAACGCCAGCTTGATCCGGCGGCGGGCTATCTGCTGAAAAAGGATCTGGAACGGCGCGGCATCACCGTGATGCTTGAAGCGTCCACCCGGGAAATCACCGGCAATGGCCGTGTCGAGCAGGTGAACCTTGCCGATGGCACGCAGCTGCCCTGCGACATCGTGGTGATGGCCGTGGGCATCCGCCCCTCGGTCAAGCTGGCGCAGGACAGCGGCATCGCCTGCGGCCGCGCCATCAAGGTCGACGCGCAGATGCGCACCGAAACGCCGGATGTCTACGCGGTGGGCGAATGCGTCGAATACAATGGCGCGCTCTTCGGGCTGGTCGCGCCCCTGTACGACCAGGCCAAGGTGCTGGCGAAAACCCTGCTGGACGAAGACGACACCTTCCAGATGCGCGAGCTGTCCACCAAGCTCAAGGTCACGGGCTGCGATCTGTTCTCGGCCGGCGATTTCGCCGAAGGAGAAGACCGCGAGGACATCGTGTTCCGCGACCCCGCGCGCGGCAT
>CAXICP010000400.1:0-3562 GCA_964022595.1 uncultured Salipiger sp. | reverse complement strand
CTCGGCGCCGGCGTCCACCTCGAAGATCAACTCGGCATGCACCTGCAGCAGCATCGTGGCGGGAAGACCCGCGATGGCCTGTGGCATGCGGATCATCGCGCGGCGGATGATGTCGGCGGCGGTGCCCTGGATGGGGGCGTTGATCGCGGCGCGCTTGGCGAACCCGGCGCGCGGCCCGCTGGCGGAAATCTCGGGCGTGTGGATCACCCGTCCGAACAGCGTTTCCACCCGCTTGTGTTCCTTGGCAAAGGCGGTGGTGTCGGCCATGTAGGTCTTGATGCCGGGGAAACGTTCGAAATAGCGGTCGATGAACCCCTGCGCCTCGGCCCGGGGAATGCGCAGGTTGCGCGCAAGGCCAAAGCCTGAAATGCCGTAGATCACGCCGAAGTTGATCGCCTTTGCCTGGCGGCGGATTTCGGGCGTCATGTCTTCCATCGGCACGTTGAACATTTCCGACGCGGTCATCGCGTGAATGTCCTGCCCGTCGCGGAACGCCTGCTTGAGCGCAGGAATATCGGCCATATGCGCCAGGATGCGCAATTCGATCTGGGAATAGTCCAGCGAAACCAGCGTGCGCCCCTCGGCGGCGACGAAGGCCTCGCGGATGCGCCGCCCTTCTTCGCTGCGCACGGGGATGTTCTGCAGGTTGGGTTCGGTCGAGGCCAGTCGCCCGGTGCTGGCCCCCGCGATGCTGTAGGACGTGTGGACCCGCCCGGTTTCGGGGTTGATATGGCCCTGAAGCGCGTCCGTATAGGTCGATTTCAGCTTGGAAATCTGCCGCCAGTCCAGCACGCGCCCCGGAAGGTCGTGTTCCGTGGCAAGGTCTTCCAGCACGTCCGCCCCGGTGGCATAGGCGCCGGTCTTGCCCTTCTTGCCGCCCGGCAGGGACATCTTGTCGAACAGGATCTCGCCCAGCTGCTTGGGAGAGCCGACGTTGAACTTTTCGCCCGCAAGCTCGTGAATTTCGTCTTCCAGCTGCGCCATCTTCTGGGAAAAGGCGTTGGACATGCGCGACAGGGTTTCGCGGTCGACCTTGACCCCGGCCCTTTCCATGTCGGCCAGCACGGGCACAAGCGGGCGTTCCAGCCCTTCGTAAACGCGGGTGACGCGAGCGCGGTGCAGCTGCGGCTTGAGCAGCATCCACAGGCGCAGCGTGATGTCCGCATCCTCGGCTGCGTATTTCACCGCATCCGCGATGGGCACCCTGTCGAAGGTGATCATGCTTTTGCCGCTGCCCAGCAGCGACTTGATCGGGATGGGGATGTGCGACAGGTAGCGATCCGACAGCGTGTCCATGCCATGCCCGTGCAGGCCCGCGTGCATGGCGTAGGACATCAGCATCGTGTCGTCGATGGGCGCAATCGCGATGCCGTAGCGCGACAGCACCTTGGCATCGTATTTCATGTTCTGCCCGATTTTGATGACGCTGGGGTCTTCAAGCAGCGGCTTGAGCAGGTCCAGCGCCTGTTGCATGGGCATCTGCCCTTCGGCCAGATCGTCGTTGCCGAACAGATCGTCGGTGGCCGCCGCGCGGTGGATCAGCGGGATATAGCAGGCCTGCCCCGGTTCGATGGCAAGGGATACGCCGACCAGGTCGCAGGCCATTTCGTTCAGCCCGGTGGTTTCGGTGTCCACGGCGACCCAGCCGCGCTGGTGCGCCTGCGCGATGAAGGGCGCGAGGTCTTCGGCGGTCTTCACCCAGACATAGCTTTCGGGGTCGATGGGCGGCAGTTCGGGCGCATCCGCCGGGGCGGCGGCCTGCGGAGCGGATTCGGGAATGGCGGGCGGTTCCTGCCCGAAGGTGGCCGCCATGCGCTTGGTCAGCGTGCGGAATTCCATGTCGGTCAGGAATTTCAGCAAGGTGTCGGCGTCGGGCTCGCGCACCTCAAGATCGTCCAGAGCGACATCGTCCATGACCATCTGGTCATCCAGCTGAACCAGGCGCTTGGACAGTTCGATCTGGTCGCGCTTGTCGATCAGGGTCTGGCGACGCTTGGGCTGCTTGATGGTGTCGGCGCGGTCCAGCAGGGTTTCCAGATCGCCGTATTCGCCGATCAGCAGGGCGGCGGTCTTGATGCCGATGCCCGGCGCGCCCGGCACGTTGTCGACCGAATCGCCGGCCAGCGCCTGCACGTCGACGACGCGCTCGGGCCAGACGCCGAATTTCTCGAAGACGCCGTCGCGGTCGATGCGCTTGTTCTTCATGGCGTCGAACATCACCACGCCGTCGCCGACCAGCTGCATCAGGTCCTTGTCGGAACTGACGATGGTCACCGCGCCGCCCGCCTCGCGCGCCTGGCGGGCAAGGGTGGCGATGATGTCGTCGGCCTCGAACCCTTCCTTTTCGATGCAGGCGATGTTGAAGGCGCGGGTGGCATCGCGGGTCAGCGGGATCTGCGGGCGCAGATCCTCGGGCATGGCATCGCGGTTGGCCTTGTACTGATCGTACAGATCGTTGCGGAAGGTGTGGCTGCCCTTGTCGAAGATGACGGCCACATGAGTGGGCGCATCGGGGCCGGCGTTATCCTCGACGTATTTCTGCAGCATGTTGCAGAAGCCCGAAACCGCCCCGATGGGCAGCCCGTCGGACTTGCGGGTCAGCGGAGGCAGCGCGTGGTAGGCGCGGAAGATGAAGGCCGATCCGTCGATCAGGTGCAGGTGGCAGCCCTTGCCGAATTGGGTCATGGTCGCGACTCCCGTACTTTGCGCTGGGGCCCGGTTTGCCACGGGCACGCCGCGCCTGCCAGAGGGAATGGGGCCGCGACCGGCCCTAGCCGCTGCCGATCAGCACCCCGGCGCCCAGCACCAGCGCGCCGCCCAGCACCACCTGCATCGAGGCGCGCCAGAACGGCGTTTCCATGAACCGGTTCTGAATCCAGGCGATGGCCCAAAGCTCGATGAACACGACGACCCAAGCGATGGTGGTCGCGGTCCAGAAATGCGGGATGAGATAGGGCAGCGCGTGGCCAAGCCCGCCCACGGTGGTCATGACCCCCGACGCGACGCCGCGTTTGATGGGCGAGCCGCGCCCGGAAAGTTCGCCGTCATCGGATGCGGCCTCGGTGAAGCCCATCGAAATGCCGGCCCCGACCGATGCGGCCAGCCCGACCAGGAAGGTGGTCCAGGGATCCTGCGTGGCAAAGGCGGTGGCAAAGATCGGCGCAAGCGTCGACACCGATCCGTCCATCAGCCCCGCAAGCCCGGGCTGCACCCATGTCAGCACGAACTGGCGATGCGCGAGGCGGTCTTCGTCTTCGCGGGCGGCGGTGCCAAGGTGGGTGCGTTCCAGTTCCAGCGCGCGTTCCTCGTGCCGGGCCTCGGCGGCGGCAAGATCGCCCAGAAGGCGGCGCGTGGCGGCATCGGTGCTGCGCCGGGCGGCCTCGTGGTAGAAGCGTTCGGCGTCGTGTTCCATCGCCTCGGCTTCGGCGCGGATGCGGTCCAGCGGCAGGTTCCGGGTCAGCCAGACGGGCCTGCGGGCATAGAACCCGGCCACGTGTTCGCGCCGGATCAGCGGGATGACATCGCCGAACCGCACCCGGTGCGCGGCGATCAGCGCCTTGCG
>CAXICP010000399.1:0-3589 GCA_964022595.1 uncultured Salipiger sp. | reverse complement strand
CATCAGGATCGGCGCGGGCGGCGTGTCGACGCGCAGGCTGCCCGGCTCGCCTTCGCCCGCCAGCACGGCGATCAGCTCGTCATGGACGATCTTGACGACCTGCTGGCCGGGGGTGATCGACTTGGTGACCGACGCGCCGGTCGCCTTCTTCTCGACCGCCTTGACGAACTGGCGCGCGACGGGCAGCGACACGTCCGCCTCAAGCAGGGCGACGCGCACCTCGCGCAGGGCAGTGCGCACGTCTTCTTCGGACAGGGCACCCTGTTTCGTAAGCCGGTCGAAGACGCCGCCGAGGCGCTCGGAAAGATTCTCGAACATGGGGCGCAGGGCCTTTCGTCTGTTGATCCTTGTGCCCCGAAGATGGGGGCGGCGCAGCAAATGCCAATGGACCAAAGCGGAAAGGCCTCCGTGGGCGCAACGCGCTGACGGAGGGCGATCCCGGGCATGGCCCAAGGGACCGGAGGCACGATGCGGCTTCCGGAGTTGCCTTGCGCCTACCCGCTTGCGCCGCCAGAGTCAAGAACCACAGGCCCGCGCCCCTGTATTCATTGCCTTCGGCGCGGTGGCGGGGTAGGGTCGGCGCGCGACGTCCGGCGGGCAGGAAGAATGCCCGGCGGCCCTTGTTTTCCGCAGGTGTGACTGCAAATTACGCAAACAGGTCACAGTGGTCCCGGATTATCGCGGATGTTTGCCGTTGCAGAAAAACGGGCTAGCTGATTCGACTGAAAAACGCTAAGACCTGACCCAGAAACACGCATTTCAAAGGTGATGCACCATGAAAACTCTTATGACCTCGGCCGCTCTCGTTGCCGCTCTGTCGACCTCGGCCGCCTTCGCACAAGAGCCGGTTGCCGTCGTCACCGTCGATGATCCCTATGCCGTGACCTCGAACGGCGTCGAAGTTCCCAGCGACGCTCTGGCAGCCCTTGGCGGCGCGGCCGTGCTGATCGCAATCCTCGCGTCCTCGGACGGCGACGGCAGCGGCGGCTCGACCACCACGACCACGACCACGTCGACCGACTGATTCTGCAGAACGCGGGCCCGTCGCGGCCCGCTTCGGCATATGTTTATGGAAACGCCCGGGATCGCCCGGGCGTTTTTTCATGTCCGGCGCATGGCGCTGCCTCTGCCATTGCAATTTCGAACCAAAGCGCATCATATCGCCGGCACAAGTGACCACACGCACAGGCACCCGACATGATGACCAATTGGGACGAGATCCGCACCGCCTTTCAGGTGGCGCGGCTTGGAACGGTAAGCGGCGCGGCAGAGGTGCTGGGCGTGCATCACGCGACGGTCATCCGCCATATCGACGCGCTTGAACAGCGCATGGGCGTCAAGCTGTTCCAGCGCCACGCCCGGGGCTACACGCCGACCGAGGCGGGGCGCGATCTGGCCCGCGTCGCCCAGACCACCGACGACCAGTTCCAGCAGCTTGCAGGCCGCATCAAGGGCCAGGGCGAAGGCGTGTCGGGCGAGCTTCTGGTCACCTCGCTGATCAACTTCTTTCCGCTGATGGTCGGGGCGCTGGCGTCCTTTCGCGCCGCCTATCCCGACATCGTGGTGCGCTACCTGACGGGGGCGCGGCTGTTCCGGCTGGAATACGGCGAGGCCCATGTGGCGCTGCGCGCCGGTGCCGCCCCGCAGGAACCGGACAACGTGGTGCAAAGCTTTGCCCGGCAGGCGGTCGCGCTGTACGGCTCGCGCAGCTACGTCGAGGCGCATGGCATCCCGGCCGAAGGGCCGGATTTCGCGCGCCACTACTTCGTGGGTTTCGATGATCTGGACTCGCGGGCGCCCTTCGCGATCTGGATGCGCGCCAACGTGCCGGATTCGCAGATCGTGTTCCGCGCCGAGGATGGGCGCGTGCAGCAGGCGGCAGTGCGCGCGGGCGCGGGGCTTGGCTTTGTCTCGGTGCAGGAAGCCAAGGACGACCCCGATCTAGTGCAGATCCTGCCCCCGCGCGAGGAATGGTCATCGCCCATGTGGCTGGTCACGCATGTGGACCTGCACCGCACCCCCAAGGTGCAGGCCTTTCTGCGCCATCTCAAGGATTACTCTGCCAGCCTGAGCTGCTGAATGAGTCCGCAGGCGCAGGGGCATCTGGCGATGCTGAGCTTTTCGGCCCTGGTTGCGGGGTCGTTCGCGCTTGGGTCGATGGCGGCGCCGCAGATCGCGCCGGTGGCATTGAACGCGGTGCGCTTCGTCATCGCGGGGGTGCTGCTTGCGGCGGTGGCCGTGGCCAGCGGCAGGATCGACCGGGGCTCGGTGCGCGCGCCGTGGCGCTACCTTGTGCTGGGCGGCCTGATGATCGCCTATTTCGTGCTGATGTTCGAAGGGCTGAAGACGGCGGCGCCGGTCAGCATGTCGGCGGTGTTCACGCTGACGCCGCTGATGGCGGCGGGCTTTGGCTGGTGCGTCATGCGCCAGCGCCTGACCCGGCGCATGGCGCTGGCGCTGGGGATCGGCGCCGCCGGGGCGCTGTGGGTGATCTTTCGCGGCGACCTTGCAAGCGCGCTGCGGCTGGGCATCGGGCGGGGCGAGGCGGTGTATTTCGTCGGCTGCGCGGCGCATGCGGTCTATGCTCCGCTGGTCCGGCGGTTGAACCGGGGCGAACCTGCGCTGGTCTTCACGCTGTGGACCAACCTTGCCGGCACCGCGCTGCTGCTGATCCTTGGCTGGCCCGACATCATGGCGACCGACTGGCTGGCGCTGCCCGGCATCGTCTGGCTGACCATCTGCTACACCGCCGTCGCGGCCACGGCGGCGACCTTCGTGCTGCTGCAGTTCGCGGCGCTGCGCCTGCCCGCGGCCAAGGTGATGGCCTATACCTATCTCACCCCGTCCTGGGTGATCCTGTGGCAGATGGCGCTGGGGCACGGCCTGCCGCCGGGGGTGGTGTTTGCGGGGGTGGCGATGACGGTTCTTGCGCTGGTGCTGCTGCTCAAGCAGGAATAGTCACGCCTCGTCCGGCGGCTCGCCCAGTTCCGCCGCCAGGAACCGTTCGAACGCATCAAGGTTCACCGGTTCGACCAGCCCGAAACCAAAGATCCACACCGACGCCTCACGCAGCGCGTCCGGTTCCAGCTGGCACCATTTCACCCGGCCATGCTTGGTCTGGCTGATCAGCCCCGCCGCCGCCAGGATTCCCAGGTGCTTTGATATCGCCGCCAGCGACATGTCGAAGGGTTCGGCCACGTCGGTCACGGCCATGTCGTCTTCCAGCAGCATCGAAAGGATGCGGCGGCGGGTCGGATCGGCAAGCGCGGCGAAGACGGCGGAAAGCGTGTCGGTCATGGTCGCATAAGCCGTTCCGCCGGGCCGGGCGTCAAGATCAACCTCGGGGTTGAATATGCGATCCAGGGCGCACGGGGCGCCGGGACGGGCCGACGCGGCAAGCTGCGGTCGCGGCGGGTTCTGGGAAGTCACATAAAAACAATGCCTTGCACGGTCCGCAAGATTGTTTCACGCCTTCTTGACTCGCAGCCCCCCAGCACTTAGCAACATGCCGGAACTCCTCAGGGGGCGAGGCAAGGTGAGCGATCCCGATCCAAAGCGGCAGATGGACGCGCTGGAGGCGAAGATCGCG
>CAXICP010000398.1:0-3600 GCA_964022595.1 uncultured Salipiger sp. | reverse complement strand
GCCCCGGCGGGGCGCCGCGTTTCGGGGCCGTGGCCCCCTTCCGGCATGAATGCCAGGTCCGTTGTCCAGCCCTCCGCGCCAAGCGCCGTCACCGCCGCGTGGATCTGCCCGCGGTGATGCGCCTGATGCGTGAAAAGATGCAGCACGCATTGGCCGACCGGCTTTTCCTGCACGCGCCCGGTGGCGCCCGAGTGCCAGCGCAGCGCCCCGCGCAGATCGACCTCGCGCAGCGCTTCGGCCCACAGGATCAGCCTTGCGTCGGCGCGAAACCGTTCCGCCCCCCAGGCCGCCAGCGTCGGCGTGATGCCGGTGCTTTGCGCGATGCCGCCATCGGGCCTTGGCCAGACAGACAGGCGGCTCATCCAGATACGGTCGGCCCACAGCAGGTGGTTCAGCGTGGCAAGGATGGTCCCGAAATGAAGCCCCGCCGGCGCGGTTGCGGCCCCGCGCGGCAGCGACTCGAGCGTGGTCTGCATCTGCCGGTTCTGCCACGCGTTGTAGCGCGCCAGCATCACAACCTCCTGCCGGTCGGGCATGTCCGTTTCCCCTGTTCTGGCGCCGCTTTGCGGGCGACTCGGCGCTGGACAACCAATTGTCTGACAATTAAACAGGCGCGCATGCCCACTGCAACCCCGCCCCGCTCCGGCCCCGATTCAGACGCCACGCCGCATCCGGACCGCTCAAGCGGGATCGCGGCGGCGCTGCGCAGCGCCATCGTCGAGGGTCGGCTGCTTGTCGGGGACAGGCTTCCGTCGGAATCCGAACTTGCCGAGCAATACGGCGTGTCGCGCCCCACCGTGCGCGAGGCGCTCAAGCGGCTGGCGGCGCAGGCGCTGATCCGCACCCGGCGCGGGGCCAGCGGCGGCGCCTTCGTCAACCACCTGTCCTTCGAGGCGGCGCATGAACAGCAGATCACCACGTCGACCCTGCTGCTGTCGATGAACGACATCGGCTTCGATGTCGCCTGCGAGGCGCGCTATGCCATGGAGCGCGCCTGCGCGCCGCTGGCTTGCGCCCGGCGCGAGGCGTCGCACCTGAACCGCATGCGCGCCGAGATCGCGCGCCAGTCCGACCCGGCCCTTGGCGACGAGGATTTCTGCGCCTCGGACGTCGCCTTTCACCGCGCGCTTGTGGACGCGGCGGGCAACCCGGTGCTGTCCTACCAGCTTGCCGGCGCCGTCGAGGGGATGCAGCCGCTGATGAGCATGATCACCTACACCGCCCGGGACCGCGCGCGCATCATCGCGCTGCATGGCCAGATCGCCGATGCCGCCCATGCGCGTGATGCTGCGGGCTGCGATGCGGCGCTGCGCGATCTGCAAAGCTATACGATCGAGCTGCACGCCACCGTGCTTGAACAACGCGCGGCGCGAGGGTTGAACCGCTAGATCAAGAGCCGCCCGCAATGGTCTGGTTTGCCTGCGGTTTTCGCCGCAAGATCGTTACTCCATCAAGCGCAAGACGCCCGGCAGCGCTTCGGGCAGATCTTCTGCGATCAGCCCCGGGCCAAAGGCGCGGGCGGCTTCGGTATGCAGCCACGCCGCGGCGCAGGCGGCATCGAAGGGCGCGAAGCCACGCGCCAGCAGCCCCGTCACCAGCCCCGACAACACATCGCCCGTGCCCGCCGTCGCCAACCATGGCGCCGCGCGCTCGCGCACCGCCGCATGCACCGACGCCCGCCCGTCTGCGGCAGCGATCACCGTATCAGGCCCCTTGAGCAACACCGTGCAACCCGCCCGCCGCGCCGCCTCGCGCGCGGCATCGACGCGGCTGAAGGCGGGGCCGGTTTCGGGCGTTTCCGCCAGCCGGTCGCCAAGATCAGGGAACAGCCGCGCGAATTCGCCGCCATGCGGCGTCAGCACGGTGTCTTCATGGATCAGGTCGAACAGCTCTGACGGGTCGGCGGCAAAAGCGCTGATCGCATCGGCATCCAGCACCGTGCCCCGGCCCGCGTCCAGCGCCACGGGCACCAGCGCGCGCGCCCGATCGGCCCCCAGCCCTGGCCCGAGGCACAGCGCGTTCAGCCGCGCATCGCCCAGCAGCCCGGACAGTTCCTCGCCGGTATCGGCCCGGCGCAGCATCAGCCCCGTGATCTGCGCCGCGATTTCCATCTGCGCCGCCCCCGGCGCGGCCAGCGTCACAAGCCCCGCGCCGACCCGCAGCGCCGCGCGGGCCGCAAGACGCGCCGCGCCCGTGCGTCCGAACCCGCCCGTGATGACCAGCGCATGGCCATAGCCGTACTTGTGCCCGGACCGCTTGGGCAGCCCGCCGGGGGAGGTGACCAGGGCCACGCGTTCACTGCGCGGGCGCCGCTTGCGCCGCGCCTCCAGCCCGATGGGGCAGACCACCACCTCGCCGCAATGATCCGGCCCGTCGGCAAGCACATGTCCCAGCTTCATGGCGTGAAAGGTGACGGTCAGATCGGCCCGCGCCGCCGCCGCTTCAAGCCGTTCGGGAAGGCCGGTGAAGGCGTCGTCATGCAGCACCCGCCCGCTGTCGCTGCACAGCCCGCTTGGCAGGTCGATGGCCACGATCAGCGGCGTCCAGTCGGGCCGCTCGGACGGGGGAATCGCCGCGCCCTGCCCGCGCATTTCCGCAAGGTCCAGCAGCGTCAGTTCCAGCCCGCGCACGGGGCGCGTCAGCCCGGTGCCGAACAGCGCATCCACCACCAGCGCCGCGCCCCGCGTGGAAGGTTCGAACCCCGGCTCAAGCGGGTGCACGGCGCCGATTTCGCGCCAGGCGTCGAAATTTGCGCGCGCATCGGGCGGCAGGCGCGCCGGCTCGCCGAAAAGCCGCAGTTCGATGTCCCAGCCGCGCGCCGCCAGCAGGCGCGCCACGACGAAACCATCGCCCCCGTTGTTGCCCGGCCCGCACAGCACAACAGCCTTGTGCGCGCCCCGCGCCAGCTCGGGCCAGCGCGCCAGCACCGCCGCCACGACTCCGGCGCCCGCGCGCGCCATCAGCTCGGCCCCCGTGGCCTCGTTCGCGGCGATTGCCGCGTCCTCGATCGCCCGCATCTGCGAGGCCGTCAGAAGTTCAGCCATTGCGCCCTTTCCAAAGTTTTCTTTTCGCCTACTGTTTGACCTCATTGCACATAAATCGTGCAGCCGATAGGAAACGCCCTATGAACGCCCTGCCCCGCCCCGCTATCAGATTGTGGCGGTCCGCCGGAAATGGTCTGGCAGGGTCCGACACGGGAACACGAGGAGAGACAGACCATGAAAAAGGTCGAGGCGATCATCAAGCCGTTCAAGCTCGACGAGGTCAAGGAAGCGCTCCAGGATGCGGGCATCCAGGGGCTTTCGGTCCTCGAAGTAAAGGGCTTCGGCCGCCAGAAGGGCCACACCGAGCTGTATCGCGGCGCGGAATACGTGGTCGATTTCCTGCCCAAGGTGAAGATCGAGGTCGTGCTTGACGACGACCAGGTCGACGCCGCCGTCGAGGCCATCATCGGCGCGGCCAAGACCGACAAGATCGGTGACGGAAAGATCTTCGTCAGCCCCGTGGAACAGGCCATCCGGATCCGCACGGGCGAATCCGGCTCGGACGCTCTGTAAGAGCGCCGGGGCACCAGTCACACCGGACCCGAAATTTACAGAA
>CAXICP010000397.1:0-3603 GCA_964022595.1 uncultured Salipiger sp. | reverse complement strand
CCCCAGGCCGGGCTGTCGCGCGGGGCGGCGGGCGGGCGGTCCGGCCCGCGACGCGGCGAAGGCGGCGATCTGTTCGACCTGCGCCCCTTTCAGGACGGCGACGACCTGCGCCGCATCGACCCCGCCGCCAGCGCGCGCAGCGGGCGGGCGCAGGTGCGCAGCCGCCACGAGGAAGTGGAACGCTCGCTGCTGCTGGTGGCCGATTTCCGCAGCCCGATGCTTTGGGGCACGCGCGGGCGGTTCCGGTCGGTCGCCGCCGCCGAGGCGTTGGCGCTGGATGGCTGGCGCGCGGCGCTGGCCCGCGCGCGTCGGCCTGATGACCG
Organism: uncultured Salipiger sp.; assembly: GCA_964022595.1. Classification (GTDB taxonomy): domain Bacteria; phylum Pseudomonadota; class Alphaproteobacteria; order Rhodobacterales; family Rhodobacteraceae; genus Salipiger. The sequence continues at coordinate 3,280 of CAXICP010000397.1, read as the reverse complement.
TCACCGACACCGAGATCGACATCCTGGCCCCCCGCCCGCGCGAGGCGGCGATGCTGCGCGTGGCGGGCGCGCTGACCCGGGCGCATGCCCTGGCGCTGGCATCCCCCGGCGGCGGGCACGGCAGCGTCGCGGACATTCTGGATGCGACCGGCGCGCGCGCCGCGCCCGGCATGGCGGTGCGCCTTGCCACCGGGCTTGACCAGCCCGGCGCGGATTTCGGATCGGCGGCGGCGGCGTTGATGCGCAAATGCCCGCTTGAGGTCTTGCTGGTGCAGGACGCCGTGGAAACCGCCCCCCCGCGCGGACGCTTTGCCGTGCGGATCGCCGGGCGCCTGTCCCGGGGCCGGTTCGGCGCGCCGGCTTCGACCGACCTGCTTGCAACCCACGCCATCCCCGCGCGCATCGTGCACGCGGGCCATTCCCCGGACTGGCAAGCGGCATGACCCCCGAAGCCCTTGCCGCCAGCCTTGCCGATGTGCGCATTCCCGAAAGCTTTGCCCGGTTCGGGTTGCAGGACGCGCTTGCCGCCTGCGCGCTGGGGTTGCTGGCGGGTCTGCTTGTCTCGGCGCTGCTGGCGCGGGTGACGGTGCGGCGGGTGCGCCCGCTGGACGAGGCGCGCGCCGCCATCGCCGCGCTGGCCCGGCAGGATCACGGCGCCCGCATCGCCGGGCTTGCCGCACTGCTGCGCGCCCATGGTGGGACCCCGCCCGACGGGCTGGACCGCGCGCTTTACGATCCCCGCGCCACCATCCGCCCCGAACCGCTGGAAGCCGCCGTGCTGGCCGCCGCCCGGCAAAGGCCCCGGCGATGAATTTCGCGGCCCCCTGGGCGGCGTTCTTGCTGCCGCTGCCGTTCCTTCTGGCGGCCCTGCTGCCGGCGCGGGCGGCGCGCGGCGGAGCACTGGCCCTGCCCTCCGCCATCGCCGCGACGTTCCGCCCGGCAGACGCGGCCCCCGCCCGGCGCCATGCGCGCGCCATCGCGCTGCTGCTTGGCTGGGCCGCGCTGGTCGGCGCGCTAAGCGGCCCCTACCAGGACCGCACGCTGGATGTCGTTCCCGCCTCGGGGCGCGACATCGTGCTGGTGCTGGACCTGTCCGGATCCATGGAACGCGAGGATTTCACGCTGGACGGCGCGCAGGTTTCCCGCCTTGCCGCCGTGCAAAGCGTCGGCGCGCGCTTCGTGCGGAAGCGCACCGGAGATCGCGTCGGGCTGGTGGTCTTTGCCGATCGCGCCTATGTCGCCGCCGACCTGACCCATGACGTGTCCGCCGTGGCGCAGGTGATCGAAACGGCGCAGATCGGCGTGTCGGGCAAGGCCACCGCCATCGCCGACGGGCTTGGCCTTGCGATCCGGCGCCTGCGCGCGCGCAAGGCCGAAAGCCGCGTGATCGTGCTTTTGTCCGATGGGCAGGACACCACCGGCGCGGTCGATCCCGTTGCCGCCGCCGCCACCGCCCACGGGCTGGGCGTGCGGATCTACACAATCGCGCTGGGGCCCGCCGATCTGGAAACCGCGCCGCGTGCGCGCGGCGCCGTCGACAGCGCCGCCCTGCGCCAAATCGCCGAGGCCGCTGGCGGCGCGACCTTTCGCGTGCGCACCACGGACGATCTGCGCAGCGTTACCGACGCCATGGACCGGCTGGAACCCAGCCTTGCCGATGCGCCGCCGATCCGCGCGCGCCGCGAATTCTGGCCCTGGCTTGGCGGGGCGGCGCTGGCGCTTCTGGCGCTGTCGCTTGCCCTGCACGCGCGCGAGGCAGCGTGATGGGGGCCGGGGGGATCGAACTGCTTCGCCCGCTGTGGCTGGCCGGGGTTCCGCTTGCGCTGCTGGCCGGGGCGCTGGTGGCTGCACTGTCGCGGGGGCGCGGGCGCTGGCACCGGGTGATCGATGCCGACCTGCTGGGCGCGCTGCACCGGCTTGGCCACCTGACCGAACCGCGCTGCGATTTCGCCCCCTTGGCGCTTGCCCTTGCCGGGGCGCTGACGGCGCTGGGGCTGGCGGGGCCGGCGACCCGCGATCCGGGCGCCCCTGTGCTGCGCAATCTTGACGCGGTGATGATCCTGCTGGACCTGTCCCCATCCGTGACCGAAGGCGGTGGCTTTGACGACGCGCAAGCCGCCGCATCGCGCCTGATCGACCGCCACGGCACGCGGCCCGTGGCGCTGGGGGTCTATGCCGGCGAAAGCTTCCTTGTGAGCGTTCCGACCGAAGACCCCGCGTCGCTGCAGACCGTCATCGCCGTCGCGGATGCGCAGACCATGCCGGCGGACGGCAGCCGGCCCGACCGCGCGCTGGAACTGGCGCAACAGGTGCTGGGCGATGCTGCCTCCGCGCGCCCCGATGTGGTGCTGATCACCGACGGGGGCGGCGCCGACCCGCGGGCGCGCGACATCGCCCGGCAGTTGGCCGCCGGGGGCATCCGGGTGTCGGCTGTCTTTGTCGCGCCGAATGATCCGCCCTACGGCATGCCCCCCGCCGACCGCGGCGGTCTGGCCACCCTGACGCAGGCGGGCGGCGGCATCACCGTGGATGCCACAAGCATTGCAAAGCTTGAGACGATGCTGGCCGACCGGCAGGGGGCTGCCCGCTCGGACGCGGCGCTGCGCAGCCTGCGCTATGTGGACCACGGCCGCTGGCTGATCGCGCTTGCGCTGTGTCCGCTGGCGTTCCTGTTCCGACGCAGGCGCCCGGAATGAGCCGCCTTTCGCGCCTGACCCTTGCGGCGGCCCTGCTTTGCGCCGTTGCCGCCGGGCCGCAGGCATGGGTCAAGCTGATCTGGCACGCGGGGTTTCCGCAGCTTGCGCTTGCGCTGATCCGCGATGACGGCGCGCGCGGCGCGGCGCTGTACAAGGCCGGCCGCTACGCCGAGGCCGACGCCGTCTTCGCACAAATCGGCCGCAGCGCCACCTATAACCGGGGCCTGACACTGGCCGCCACCGGGCAATACAGCCTGTCTGTCGCCTATTTCGATGCCGTCCTGTTCGCCGACCGCTACGATGCGGATGCCCGGCACAACCGCGACCTTGTGAATGCGCTCGTGCCCCCGGTGATCGGCGAGGCGATGGGCCACGGGCGCATCGAAACCATCCTGTCGCAGGCCGGGGTAGAGACCGCCGCCTTCGATCCCGAAGCCCCCTCGCAGCCCATCCAGGCCGCGCAGCGCGACCCGCTGCGGGCCGACATCAAGCGTTCGGTCACCGGCGAACGGCGGGCGGCGGCGGATGCGGGATGGCTGGATTCGCTTGCCGATGCGCCGGGCGAATACCTCAAGGCGCGCATC
>CAXICP010000396.1:0-3614 GCA_964022595.1 uncultured Salipiger sp. | reverse complement strand
CGCCTCGGATCTTGGCGCGATCAAGGCGATCACCAAGGCCTCGGCGTCCTGCGGGACCTGCACCGGGCTGGTCGAACAGGTGCTGTCGGTCACGCTGGGCGATGATTTCGTGCTGCCCACGGCGCAGCCGATCTGCTCCTGTTGCGATCTGACGCATGAAGACGTGCGCCGCCTGATCAAGGCGCAGGAACTGAAAAGCCAGGAAGCGGTCTGGCAGGAACTGGGCTGGAAGACCCGCAACGGCTGCCATGTCTGCCGCCCGGCGGTGAACTTCTACCTGCTGGCCGACTGGCCGCTGGATTACAAGGACGACCCGCAAAGCCGCTTCGTGAACGAACGCAACCACGCCAACATCCAGAAGGATGGCACCTATTCGGTGATGCCCCGCATGTGGGGCGGCATGACCACCCCCGAAGAGCTGATCGCCATCGCCGAGGCGGCCAAGAAATACAACGCCGTGGTCAAGGTCACCGGCGGGCAGCGCATCGACCTGCTGGGCATCCGCAAGGAAGACCTGCCGGCGATCTGGCACGACATGAACGAGGCGGGAATGGTATCGGGACATGCCTACACCAAGGGGCTGCGCACGGTGAAAACCTGCGTGGGCAAGGACTGGTGCCGCTTTGGCACGCAGGACAGCACCGGGCTGGGCATCAAGCTGGAAAAGAAGCTCTGGGGCTCGTGGACCCCGCACAAGGTCAAGCTGGGCGTGTCGGGCTGCCCGCGCAACTGCGCCGAGGCCACCTGCAAGGATGTGGGCGTGATCTGCGTCGACAGCGGCTACCAGCTTAGCGTCGCGGGCGCCGCCGGCATGGATGTCAAGGAAACCGAACGGCTCAAGGACGTGGCCACCGAAGAGGCGGCCATCGAATGGACCACCGCCTTTGTCCAGCTTTACCGCGAACATGCCAAGTACCTTGACCGGCCCTACAAATGGGTCGCCAAGGTCGGGCTAGACTGGGTGAAGGAAACGCTTGAAGACGACGCGACGCGCGCCGCTCTGGTCGAACGTTTCGACATATCGCAATCGGTCTATCAACACGATCCATGGGCCGAACGGGCCGCCCCCGCCGAGGCGGCCAGGTTCCAGCCCATGGCGGATCTTACCCGGGAGGCAGCGGAATGAACTGGATCGACATCGGGCATATCGACGATATCCCCCTGCGCGGCGCGCGCCAGGTGAAAAGCCGCATCGGCTGCATCGCGGTGTTCCGCACCGCCGAAAACGAGGTGTTCGCCGTGTCCAACCGCTGCCCGCACAAGGGCGGCCCCCTGTCCGAGGGGATCGTGCATGACCAAAAAGTCACCTGCCCGCTGCACAACACGATCTTCGATCTGAATTCGGGCAAGTCGCTGGGGGTGGATGACTACACCATCGACACCTACCCGGTGCGCGTCGAAGCCGGGCGCATCCTGCTGGACGGCGACGCCGTCGCCCGGCGGAGCGCGGCGTGATGAAGGACGAAGCCGGCGGCGAAATCAGGTCGACCTGCCCCTATTGCGGCGTGGGCTGCGGGCTGCGCCTGCGCCCCGACGGGCGGGGCGGGCTGGATGTTCGGGGCGATCCCGATCACACAGCCAATTTCGGCAGGCTGTGTTCCAAGGGCTCGGCGCTTGGTGAAACCGTGGGGCTGGACGGGCGGCTGCTGTCCCCCCGCATCCACGGGCGCGAGGCCGGCTGGGACGAGGCGCTTGCGCTGGTCGCCGAGCGCTTTCGCGACACGGTGGCGCAGCACGGCCCCGACAGCGTGGCCTTCTACGTGTCCGGCCAGTTGCTGACCGAGGATTACTACGTCGCCAACAAGCTGATGAAGGGCTTCATCGGCAGCGCCAACATCGACACGAATTCGCGCCTGTGCATGGCGTCCTCGGTGGCGGGGCACAAGCGCGCCTTCGGCAGCGACACGGTGCCCGGCACCTACGAGGATCTGGAAGAGGCCGACCTGGTGGTGCTTGTGGGGTCCAACCTTGCCTGGTGCCACCCGGTGCTGCACCAGCGCATCCTGGCGGCGCGCAAGGCGCGCGGCACCCGGCTTGTGGTGATCGACCCGCGCCGCACCGCGTCCTGCGACGGCGCCGACATGCATCTTGCGCTGGCGGCGGGCAGCGACGTGGCCCTGTTCAACGGGCTGCTGGGGGCGATCCGCGCGGCAGGCGCGGTCGATGACGATTTCGCCGCCCGTATCAGCGGCATGGACGACGCGCTTGACGCCGCCGCGCTTGATGACGACACCGCCACCGGCCTGAGCCGCGCCCAGCTTGATGCGTTCTACGCGCTGTGGATCGGCACGCAAAAGGTGGTCACGGTCTATAGCCAGGGCGTCAACCAAAGCACATCGGGCACCGACAAGGTGAACGCCATCCTCAACTGCCACCTGGCGACGGGGCGCATCGGCGCGCCCGGCTCGGGGCCGTTTTCCGTCACGGGCCAGCCCAACGCCATGGGGGGGCGCGAGGTGGGGGGCCTTGCCAACATGCTGGCCTGTCACCTTGATCTGGAAAATGCCGATCACCGCGCCGCCGTGCATGAATTCTGGGAAAGCCCGGTCATCGCCGCCGCGCCCGGCAAGAAGGCGGTCGACATGTTCCAGGCCGTCGGCGAGGGGCGCATCAAGGCGCTATGGATCATCCATACCAACCCCGCCGTGTCCATGCCCGATGCGGACGCGGTGCGCGATGCCATCGCGGGCTGCGATTTCGTCGTGGTCAGCGACATCACTGCCCGGACCGATACCGCGCGGCTGGCCCATGTGCTGCTGCCCGCCACCGCCTGGGGCGAAAAGGATGGCACCGTCACCAATTCCGACCGCACCATCAGCCGCCAGCGCGCCGCCCTGCCCACGCCCGGCGCCGCGCGCCCCGACTGGGACATCATCGCCGACGTTGGCCGGCGCATGGGCCATGCCGGCGCCTTCGATTATGCCTCGCCAGCCGAGATATTCCGCGAATATGCCGCGCTTTCCGGCGTTGCCGGCGCCCTTGGGCGGGATTTCGACATTTCGGGCAAGGCCGAACTCAGCGACAGCGGCTACGAGGCGATGGCCCCTTTCCGCTGGCCCTTCAGCGCCGGGCGTCAGGGCGGGCGGTTCTTTGGCGACGGGCGGTTCTTTCACGACGGCGGCAAGGGCCGGATGATCCCGGTGCGCCATCGCGCGCCCGCCAGCGCCCCTACGGCCGATCTTCCGTTCCGGCTCAATACCGGGCGCATTCGCGATCAGTGGCACACGATGACCCGCACCGCGCTGTCACCGCGCCTGTCGGCCCACCTGGCCGAACCCTTCGTTGAAATCAACCCGGCCGACGCCGCGCGGCTGCGCATCGCCCCCGCCGATCTTGTGCAACTGCGCAGCCCCCATGGCAATGCCATCCTGCGCGCCCGGCTGACCGACGCCGTGCAGCGCGGCGACATCTTCGCCCCGATGCACTGGACCGGGGAAACCGCGCCCGCCGCGCGCATCGACGCGCTGGTCGCCCCCGAGACCGACCCCGTTTCGGGCCAGCCCGAAAGCAAGGCCAGCGTGGTTTCGGTGGCACGTTTCACCCCCGCGTGGTATGGATTCGCCGTGTCGAACCAAAGCCTTTGCCCCCAAAGCGCCTACTGGGCGCGCGCCCGT
>CAXICP010000395.1:0-3620 GCA_964022595.1 uncultured Salipiger sp. | reverse complement strand
CGCCAAGGTCACGGCAGTGCGCGGGGCGATAGAGGTCGAGGTCGAGGACGGGCGCGTGTTCGCGGGCACTCATTTGCTGGTCGCGGTGGGGCGGCGGGCGAATGTCGACCGGCTGAACCTGTCCATCGCGCGGGGCGAGCTGATCTCGCTGCTGGGCCCGTCGGGCTGTGGCAAGACCACCACCATGCGCGCCATCGCCGGGCTGATGACGCCGCGCGCCGGGCGCATCACCATCGACGGGCGCGACGTGACCCGCCTGCCCCCGTCGAAGCGCGAGGTGGGGCTGGTGTTCCAGAGCTATGCGCTTTTCCCGCACCTGTCGGTCTATGAAAACGGCGCCTTCGGGCTGCGGCTGCGCGGGGAGGCGGACCTTGATGCCAAGGCGCGCGGCGGGCTGGCGACCGTGGGCCTTGAAAGCTTTGCCGACCGCCCCCCGCGCGATCTGTCGGGCGGTCAGCAACAGCGCGTGGCCCTGGCGCGCAGTCTGGTCATGCAGCCCAAGGTGCTGCTGCTGGACGAGCCGCTGTCGAACCTTGATGCGCGGCTGCGGCTGGACATGCGCATGGAATTGCAGCGCGTGCAAAAGGAAACCGGCATCACCATGGTGTTCGTCACCCATGACCAGTCCGAGGCGCTGGCCCTGTCGGATCGCATCGTGCTGATGAACGGCGGGGCCATCGAACAGCTTGGCACCCCCGAACAGATCTATGCCGCGCCGGTGTCGGGCTTTGCCGCCGATTTCGTCGGCTTCGAAACCATCCTGCCGGATGACGCGGGCGGCGGGCTGGCCTGGCGCCCCGGGGCCGTGGTTCTGGGCGCGGGGCCGCACCGGGGCACCGTGCGCGGCACCGCCTTTGCGGGCGAGCGGCGCGAGTACATTCTTGACAGCGCCCTGGGCCAGATCAAGGCGGATGCGCCCGTCGGTGCGCAGGCGCTTTCGCTGGGCGAGGAAATCGCCTTTGACCTGCCGCGCGATCGCGCGGTGCGGCTGGAAAGGCTGAACTGAAATGGGCATCTGGGTCGATACGGACATGGGGGTCGATGACCTGGCGGCGCTGCTTCTGGCGCAGCGGCTGGGGATCGACGGCATCAGCCTGGTGTTCGGCTGCGCCGAAATGCCCGCCGTGCGCGCCAACGCGCTTGCGGCCTGCGCAGCCTTCGGCTGGCCGGCGCCGGTGCAGGGCGCCGACCGCGCCGTGCTGGGCGGGGTCGAGACCGCCGCGCGCATCCTTGGGCCGACCGGGCAACCGTCGCGCGGCGGGCGCCTTGCGCCGGTGCCCGATTGCACGCCGGGCGCCGCCGTGCCCGCGCTGGCGCAATGGCTGTCGGGGCAGGAAGACGCGCAGATCCTTGCGCTTGGGCCGCTGACCAACCTTGCGGCGCTGGTGCTGGCGCATCCCGCCCTGGCCGCGCGCATCGGGCGCATCACCTGGATGGGCGGCGCCACCGGGCGCGGAAACCACACCGAGTACGCCGAATTCAACGCCATCGCCGACCCCGAGGCGCTGGCCGTGCTGCTGTCCCGCGCCATCCCCATCGACATGGTCGACCTGGACCCTTGCCGGCGCGTGCAGATCCGCGAAAGCGACATCGCCCCGCTGCCGCAGCCGCTGCGCGACCTGATGGGCGGCTATCTGGACATCGGCCTGTCCCGGGGCCGTGCGGGCATGGCGCTTTACGATCCGGTTGCCGCCGCGCTGCTGGTGGCGCCGCAGCTGTTCACGCTGACGGACGTGTCCATCGCGGTCGAACTGCACGACGGCGAAAGGCTGGGCCAGACCCGCGTCTCGCCGCGTGGGGCGCACCGCGTCATCACCGACCTTGACCCGGACGCGGTGCGCGCGCTGTGCCTGTCGGCGCTGTCCGCGCCCGTCGCGGTGCCCACATGAGCCGCACCGAACCCGGCCCCGCGCTGCGCGACCGCGCCGTCGCGGCGGCGCGCGGCGATGCGCCCTTTGATCTGCTCATCACCGGGGGGCGCGTCGCCGACCCCGTCATGCAGGAACTGCGCGCCGCCGACATCGGCCTTGTCGGTGCGCTGATCGCGTCGGTCCATGCGCCGGGCACCCGCAGGGATGCGGCGCAGGTGCTGGATGCATCGGGGCTGATCGTGACGCCGGGGCTGATCGACACGCACATGCATGTGGAAAGCTCGATGGTCACGCCGGAAACCTACGCCGCCCACGTGGCGCCGCGCGGGGTGACGACGCTGGTGTGGGACCCGCATGAATTCGCCAATGTGGCCGGCACCGACGGGCTGGATTACGCCGCGCGCGCCGCCGCCAACGCCTGCGCGCGCATCCTGCCGCTGGTGCCGTCCTGCGTGCCCTCGGCCCCGGGCTATGAAACCGCCGGCGCGGATTTCGACGGCGCCGTGATCGCCGATCTGCTGGCGCGCGATGACATGCACGGCCTGGCCGAGGTCATGGACATGGGCGCCGTCATTTCCCGCGCGCCCCGGATGCGGGGCATCCTGACGGCGGCGCTGGATTCCGGCAAGCCCGTCTGCGGCCATGCGCGCGGGCTGACGGGGGCCGAGCTGCAGGCCTTTGTCACCGCCGGGATCGGGTCGGACCATGAACTGACCAGTGCCGAGGATCTGCTGGAAAAGCTGCGCGCCGGGCTGTGGATCGAACTGCGCGGCTCGCACGACCACCTGTTGCCCGACATCGCGCAGGCGCTGGCACGGCTGCCGCATTGCCCGCCAACGCTGACGCTGTGCACCGACGATACCTTCCCCGACGACCTGCTGGCCGAAGGCGGGCTGGACGACATGCTGCGCCGGATGATCCGCTACGGGCTGCCCCCGTTGCGCGCGCTTCAGGCGGCAACCTGGAACGCGGCGCAAAGGCTGGGCCGCAGCGATCTGGGGCTGGTGGCGCCGGGGCACCGGGCCGACCTAGTGCTGACGCGCTCGCTGGATGATTTCCGCGCCGAGACCGTGCTGGTGGATGGCGCGCCGTTGCGCACGCCCACGCCGCTGGCGATGCCCGCGCGCCTGCGCGACAGCATGGCGCTGCCCCCCGTCGGGCCGGGCGACTTTGAAATCAAGGCCACGGGTTCGGCCGCGCGGCTGGCCACCATCGACCGCCCGCGCTTCACGCAATGGTCGGAAATTTCGGCCCCGGCCGAAGACGGGCGCGTGGTCCTGCCCCCGGGCGCGACCCGCATCACCGTGCTGCACCGCCACGGGCGCACGCCGGTCGTGCCGCGCACCGGGCTGCTGACCGGCTGGGGAAACTGGCGCGGCGCCTTCGCCACCACGGTCAGCCACGACAGCCACAACCTGACGGTGTTCGGCGCAAACCCCGCCGACATGGCGGCGGCGGCCAATGCGCTGATCGCCTGCGGCGGCGGCATGGCCGTGGCGTTGCAGGGCAAGGTGACGGCGCTGTTGCCGCTGCCGGTGGCGGGGCTTGTATCGGATGCGCCCCTGCCCGAGGTGGCGGCGCAGCTAGTGGCCCTGCGCGCGGCGATGGATGCGGTGGTCGACTGGCAGCCGCCCTACCTTGTGTTCAAGGCGCTGGTGGGGGCGACGCTGGCCTGCAACAAGGGGCCGCACCAGACCGACCTTGGCATCGCCGATCCGCAGGCCGGGCGGCTGCTTACATCGCCGCTTC
>CAXICP010000394.1:0-3627 GCA_964022595.1 uncultured Salipiger sp. | reverse complement strand
GTGATGTTGATGATCAGCAGGAAGAACCCGGTCGGCGCCAGCAGCGGAAAGGTCACGGTCCAGAACCGAGACACGGCCGAGCGGTTGTCGATCATGGCCGCCTCGCGCACCGCGCGGGGAATGGATTGCAGCCCCGACAGGAAGAAGATGAAATTGACCGGGATCTGCTTCCAGACCGATGCGACGATCATCACGAAGCCGGTGTCGAAGTAATCCAGCCGCACCTGCATCTGCCAGCCGAACAGGGCGAAGAATTCCACCATCGGCCCCCAGCGCTGGTTGAACAGGATCAGCGCAAGAAAGCCCGCCACCGGCGGCGCCACCGCGTAGACCCACATCAAAAGCGTGCGATAGGTCCGCGCCCCGCGCAGCACCGCGTCGGCCTTGACCGCCAGCAGCAGCGCGATGGACAGGGAAAACAGCGTGACGGTCAGCGTGAACACCGCCGTGAAACCGGCGTTCCTGAGATATTCGGCGCTGGTCCAAAGGCGCGTGTAATTGGCCCAGCCAACGAAGGTTTCGCCGAACCCGAACGGGTCCTGCAGAAAGAAGGACGAGCGCAGCGCCTGCCAGGCGGGCCAGTAGAAGAACAGGCAGATGATCGACAGCTGCGGAACCAGCAGCAGGATCGGCAGCCAGCGGTTGTCGAAAGCGGCGCGTTTCACGGGGGCGGTATCCTTGCAACGGGGAACGGCGGCCCCGCGGGGCCGCCGTCCGGATCAGGCGCTTGGCGCTCAGTTGGTGTTGGTCTGGGCGAAACGGGCGAGCAGCTCGTTGCCTTCGGCTTCGATGTTGGCCAGCGCGTCCTCGATCGAGGTTTCGCCGCTCAGGAAGCGCGACAGTTCGCGGTTCTCGACGTCGCGGATCTGCACGTAAAAGCCCATGCGGTAGCCGCGGGTGTTCTCGCCGTCCTGCAGCATCAGCTGCTTGATGCCGGTTTCGGCGGCGGGGAAGCGGTCGTAATGGCCATCGGACTTGGCAAGTTCGTAGGCGGCGTTGGTGATCGGCACGTAGCCGGTTTCGCGGTGCCACATGTACTGCACCTCGGGCGAGGTCAGGTATTCGAAGAAGGCGGCCGAAGCGGCGTTTTCCTCATCCGACTTGCCGGACATGGCGAACAGCGAGGCGCCGCCGATGAAGGTCTGGTAGCCTTCGGGCGTGATTTCTTCCCAGTAGGGCAGGTAGGTCGAGGCCCAGCCGAACGGCAGGTCCAGCGCGGTCAGCCCGCCGAAATCGCCCGACGAACCGATGTACATGGCCGCGTCACCGTCGGTGAAATGCGCCTTGTTGTCATCCCAGGACGTTCCGTAGAACCCGAACAGCCCATCGTCGAGCCATTCCTTCACCTTGGTGAAATGCATCGCCATCTCGGGCGAGATGATCAGGATCTCGGTGCCCTGCGCGCCGTCATAGCCGTTGTTGTTGGTGGCAAACGGCAGGTTGTGGCGCGAGTGGAAGTTTTCCACGAATTCCCAGGGCAGGTGCGTCTGCACCAGCGGGGTGTAGCCGGCTTCCTTGATCGCGGGGGCGATGCTGGCGAATTCCTCGTAGGTGGCGGGGGCCGACACGCCGGCCGCGTCCAGCGCATCCTGGTTGTAATACAGCACCGGCGAGGACGAGTTGAACGGCATGCCGATCATCTTGCCGTCGGAATCGGCGTAGAAGTAACGGACCCCGGCGATGTAGTCGTTGATGTCGAAATCGGCGCCGTTCTGTTCCAGCAGGTCCTGCACCGGGATGGTCGCGCCCTGGGCGCCGATCACGGTGGCGGCGCCGGCGTCGAACACCTGCACGATGTTGGGCTGCTCGCCCGCGCGGAAGGCGGCGATGGCGGCGGTGAGGGTTTCCTCATACGAGCCCTTGAACACCGGGGTGATGGTGTATTCGTCCTGGCTTTCGTTGAAGCCGGTGGCGATCTGGCCGACCACGTCGCCCAGGTGGCCGCCCATGCCGTGCCACCAGGTGATTTCGGTTGCGGCCTGCGCGGCTTGGGCCATCAGCGCAAGGCTGGCTGCGGCGGTGATCTGCACGACGTGCTTCATGGGTTGTCTCCGGTCAGGGAAGGCCCGGCGGGGCGGGCGGGAATGAAGGCGGGGCGAACCCCATGACGTCGACGGGCTAGAGAGCTTCGGTAACGAAGCTGTGACGCTTTTCTGACAGTTTGGTTTCGCGCCCCCCGGTCGCCGCCGGATGCCGAAAAAATCCGCGCGGCCAAAACGCTTGCCCCCCGCGTCGGGGCGCGACGCGGGGGGCATGGGAACGATGTTGCGGGGGCGGCGGGGGTCAGTCCGCGGGCAGGGTGACCCAGGTGCCGCCGGCTTCGTGGCTGTCGGCGCAGGCGTCGGTGAACAGCATGCCGCGCAGCCCGTCGCGCGCGCCGGGCAGGTGGCGCAGCGCGTCCGGGGCCAGCGCGATGCCGTGCCGGCGCGCGGCCACCGCAAGCCCCGCCTCGGCGTAAAGGTTGGCCCAGGCGTCGGTCAGCGCCTCGCCGTGGCCGCGCGGCAGGTGCGAGATGCGGGCGGCCTCGGGGTGGATGCCCTGGCCCGCGCCGCGCACGAAAATGCGCTCTTCGGCGTCGCGGGGCACGTGGCGCAGGCGCTCGGGGGTTTCCTGATCCCATTCCAGCGCCCCGCCGGTACCCCAGACGCGGATGCGCAGCGCGCAGAACTGCCCCGGCGCGGCGTTGCACAGGTGCAGCAGCCCCGGCGCGCCGCTGTCCAGCCGAAGCGACACATGCGCCGTGTCCGGCTGCGGCTTGGGCTCGCCGCAGGTGTACATGTCGGCGCGCAGCGCGGCGACACCCTGGCCGGTCATCGCCTGCAACAGGTGAAAGGCATGGGTGCCAATGTCGCCCACGATCGAACTGCGCCCTACGCGCGCCGGGTCCTGCCGCCAGATCGGGGCATCGTCGGGCTGGCCGTCCTGGTTCCAGTCCTGCAGGTATTCCATCTGCACCTGGCGCAGCTCGCCGATGGCGCCGTCTTCGATCAGGGCCGACGCCTGCCGGACCATGGCGTGCTGCGCAAAGGGGTAGGTCATGGTCAGCCCGACCCCGGTTTCGGCCTGAAGCGCCACCAGCATGCGCGCATCGGCCACGGTGGTGGTCATCGGCTTGTCCAGGATCACGTCGATGCCCGCGCGCAGGAAACAGGCGGCGATGTCGGCGTGGCTGTCATTGGGGGTGCAGATCGACACCGCCTCGATGCCATCGGGGCGGGCTGCCTCGCGCGCGGCCATCTCGCGGAAATCGGTGTAGCTGCGATCGGGCGCGATGCACCAGTCGCGGGCGGACTCTGCCGCCACGTCGGGGCGCGAGGACAGAGCGCCGGCCACCACGTCCCAGTGGTTCGACAGGCGGGCGCCGGCGAAATGCCAGGTGCCGACAAGCCCGCCGCGCCCGCCGCCAACGAAGCCCAGCCGCAGGCGCCGCCCCAGTGGCGGAACGCGCAGGGCGCTGCTTTGCGTGAATACCATGTCATCCTCCCTTGCGGCGCCGGGGTCGTCTTCCCGCGTCAGCCCGTCCAGATCCAGCGTCGACCGGGCGGCATCGCCGAAGGGATCGGAAGAGCGTCGTGTAGGGAACGAGTGTAGATCTCGGGGGCCGCCGTATCATTAAAAAACAGACAA